>JBQCIS010000388.1:0-12676 GCA_051953515.1 Mucilaginibacter sp. | reverse complement strand
CAGGAGTCGTATTGGGCAAAGAATATCCCGCAGGAAAAAGTTAAGCGTTCCATAGAAAATTCCATGTGTTTTGGCGTTTATAAGAACGGCGACCAAATAGGCTTTGCACGTGTAATTACAGATAAAGCTACGTTCGGTTACCTTGCTGATGTGTTTATTATCGGTGGTTTTCGCGGGTTAGGGCTATCCAAATGGTTGGTACAAACCATACTCGCGCATCCGGATCTGCAAACCCTCAGGCGTTGGGTACTGGCTACTGCCGATGCACATGGCCTGTATAAGCAATTTGGGTTTTCGCCATTAACAAAACCAGAGGTGTGGATGGACATTTATACACCTTACAAACAAGATTAAAACAAATGAACATTAAGAAATTGATATTTGAGGGCGAAGGCGTTTCACTTGATTTTAAGAAAACCATATCAAGCTGTGAAAAGATCGCCCGCACCATGACGTCTTTTGCCAATAACAAAGGCGGCAGACTGCTGATCGGTGTGGCTGATGACGGATCGATAAAGGGTGTTAAATCAGAAGAAGAGGAAAAATATATGATCACCCGTGCTGCGCATTTGTTTATAAAACCCGCGCTGGATCCAACCTTCGAGGAAATTTATTATGATGATAAACTGGTGCTGATAGTAGATATTCCGGAAAGTAACATTAAACCACATTATGCCCTGGCCGAAGATGGTAAATGGTGGGTTTATGTACGTGTGAAAGATAAAAGCGTATTAGCAAGTAAGATAGTTGTTGATGTGTTAAGACATTCTTCAAGCGAGCAAGGGGTAATGATCGAGTACTCCGAAAGCGAAAAAGCTTTGCTGACCTATTTAGAGAATGATAACCGGGCTACCATTAAAGACATTTGCAAGCAGCTAAACCTTACCCGCAAACGTGCTCAGCGGGTGTTGGTTGATTTAATATTATCGGGGCTGATTCGTATCCATACTACCGAAAAAGAGGAATATTATACTGCTATGTAGGTCTTTATTAGGAGCAAGAAGCAAGAATTAAGAGATAAAATATTCAACTCTCTCCTGTCTCGCTTCCTGATTCTCCCTCCTTGACCCTTTTTTATTTATTATGAAGCAATTTTTCTCCAGATACAAACCGCATTACCGCGAAAATTTACTACTGGCCGTACCGGTTGTGATATCGCAATTGGGTAATACCGTTGTACAGGCGTCGGATAGTATCATCGTTGGTCATTTTGCAAGCACAGTGAGCTTGGCAGCGGTTTCTTTGGTCAACAGTATCTTCGTTATCCCGATGGTAATCGGTATGGGGATTGCTTATGGCCTTACTCCTCTTATCGCGCAGCATAACAGTCGTAAGGAATACGCAGCATGTGGAAAATTATTATATAATAGCTTGTTTATTAATATTTTATCAGGCATAATATTATTTATTTGTTTATATACAGGATCAGTATATGTGTTGGTACATCTGCACCAAACACCGGCTGTTGTTGAACAGGCAAAGCCCTTTTTACAGCTAATGGGCCTGTCAATCATCCCTCTCATGGTCTATCATACCTTTAAGCAGTTTGCGGAAGGATTAGGATTCACCAAACAGGCCATGATCATATCAGTAACCGGTAACATCCTGAACATTTGTGTGGGGATAGTTTTGGTAAGGGGCATGTTTGGCATTAAGCCCATGGGGGTTCGCGGTGTGGGTTATAGCACATTGATAGATCGCACGCTAATGGCGATTGTTATGTCGCTCTATGTGCTGAACTCTGGGAAATTTAGAGATTATCTCAAAGGGTTCACTGCAAAAAGCATCTCTTATGCTAAAAGCATGAGGATATTAAAGATAGGTGCTCCTATCGCCTTACAATATTCTTTTGAACTGACAGCCTTTAGTGGTGCAGCCATAATTATCGGCACCATGGGCGATGTACCCCAGGCTGCGCACCAGGTAGCCATAAGCCTCGCCTCCATGACGTATATGGTATCGAGCGGAGTGGCAGCGGCGGCAACTATTAAGTCGGGAAACTATTTTGGCGTGAATGATCATCATACTTTACGTATATCTGCCCTGTCGCATTACCATATCGTGATCCTGTTTATGTGTTGTTCGGCTTTGTTGTTCAGCTTTGGAAATCATTTTTTGCCTTACATTTATACTACAGATAAAGCAGTAATAAGCATTGCATCACAGCTACTTATTATAGCAGCTATATTCCAGTTGTTTGATGGAACGCAGGTGGTTGGCTTAGGTATTCTTCGCGGTATGGGCGATGTGAATGTTCCTACCATAGCAACGTTCCTGGCTTATTGGGTGGTAGGTATACCGGTTGGCTATATATTAGGGTTGAAACTACATTGGGGCGTTAAGGGCGTTTGGTATGGTTTGGTTTTGGGGTTGATGGTATCTTCAACACTCATGTACCTGCGTTTTCGGTATATCAGCAGGAAACACAGGCAGAAAATGGTTCTGTATTAGAAGTACAACTCATTGGCGACACGAAAGGTATTGCAATGTGCTTCAACAATATCTTTAATTTGTGGCGAATATCCTCCGCCCATACTTACCTGTACCGGTATCCTGTCTTTAATGCATTGTTCAAACACAAATTTATCACGTTGTTTGCAGGCTTCGCGGCTTAAGGCCAGTTTACCGAGCTTATCCGAAGCCAGCACATCTACGCCTGAAAGGTAAAATATAAAATCAGGCTTCTGTTTGTCGATAAGCTTGGGGAGTATATTGTAAAGCAGGTTTAAATATATTTCATCGCCTGTGCCATCATGCAGCGGAATATCCAGATCCGACTTCTCCTTCCTAAAGGGGAAATTATTGTCGCCATGCATGGAGAAAGTAAACACCCGCGGCTCATTTTCAAATATTTGCGCAGTTCCATTCCCCTGGTGAACATCTAAATCAATAATCAATATAGATGATGCTAAATTATTATGCAATAAGTAATTGGCAGCCATTGCCTGATCATTCAATAAGCAAAATCCCTCACCCCTATTGCTGCCGGCATGATGTGTGCCGCCGGCCACATTAAATGCTACACCATACTCAAATGCATAATGGCAACCGTCCACTGTGCCCTGTCCGATGCGCCGCTCGCGCTCTACGAGGCGCTCTGAGAGCACAAATCCTGTCCGCCTTTGTTCTCGTTCGGTCAAGGTTAAATCGCGCAACTGGCACCAGTATTCGGCTTCGTGTGTCCAAAGGATTGCATCCTCGCTAATGGGTTCCGGTGAAAAAAGATTCTCGCGCCTGATCAACCCTTCATAAAGTAACTGCTCCGGAATCAGTTCGTATTTACTCATCGGAAATCGATGGTTTAACGGAACCGGATGAACATATATAGGATCGAAAGCGATTTTAAGCATATTTTCAGGCGCTATAAGCCAAGTTCTTTAATAGCAGCAGTCAGAATGCGTCCGGTATCAAAAATGTCTTTAAATGAATTATAAAGTGGTACCGGGCTTAAGCGTATTACGTCCGGTTCGCGCCAGTCGCCTATTACGCCATTTCGGGTAAGGTAATTGAAAATGTTTTTTGCCTGTTTACTGCAAATTACAGATAGCTGACTGCCACGTTGTGTTTTGTCTTCCGGTGTAATTACCTCGAATAGTGTATAGCCAACTTGAGTATTAATTTTATTCAATAAAAACTCTAAATAAGCTGTTAAGTCATCACCCTTATAACGTAATTGGTCAATACTTCCGGCTTCTGAAAAAATATCCAGCGAAGCCTTATGTAAAGCCATTAGCATGATCGGACTGGTGCTCACCTGCCATCCTTCGGCGCCAGTTGCTGCATCAAAACCCGGCGCCATCAGGAAGCGTTTATCCTGCCGGTAGCCCCACCAGCCCGCAAAGCGGTTTAAAGAAGTATCACCAAAATGCCTTTCATGTACGAATATACCGCTGATGCCACCCGGCCCGGAATTCATGTATTTGTAAGAACACCAGCAAGCGAAATCTGCGTTCCAGTCATGAAGTTTCAGTACCACATTTCCGGCAGCATGCGCCAGATCGAAACCAGCAATTGCACCGGCCTTATGTGCGGCATCTGTTATAGCCGCAATATCAAAGAATTGGCCGGTATAATAATTTATACCACTAAACAACACCAGGGCCAGTTCATCTGCATTGTCCCGGATGACTTTGACGATATCGTCAGTTCGTAAAGTATGCTCGCCTTTCCGTGGCTGAACCTCAATTACTGCATCCTTTGGTTCGTATCCGTGAAACCTCACCTGGCTTTCTACCGCATACTGATCGGATGGGAAAGCACCGGCTTCCATGATAATTTTATATCGCTTACTGTTTGGCTTATAAAAACTTACCATCAGTAAATGAAGATTTACTGTAAGTGAATTCATTGTCGTAACTTCCGCTTGTTTTGCGCCAACGATGCCTGATAATGTACCGGTAAGCTTGTGGTGATAAGATAACCAGGGATCATTGCCCTCAAACCAGCCTTCCACCCCGTGCTTTTGCCACGAGTCCAGCTGATCCTGTAAATATTTGGAAGCAGATTTAGGCTGCAGTCCAAGCGAGTTGCCGCACAGGTATATTACATCGCGGACATTGTGTTGTGGGATAAGAAATTTACTGCGGAAATTCTTCAGTGCATCCTGCGCGTCCATCTGCAGGGCAAACTCAAGTGTGTTTTGGTACTCCATTCGCCAATATTACTTAAAAGAGAGGCAACGGTCAAGGAGCAAGAGTCAGGATAAATATTGCTGTCCCTTTCTTGCGCCCGGATTTCTTGCCTCTTGATTCTATAGGGCTATTTTATTGGGCTTGCTCACATATTTGTTGCCTTTAACATAAAAACGGTAAGGCAGTAAGGCATCTTCGCCGGCATAATCCACTCCTACACGCGGTACAGCAGCAACTTCGGTATCGTTAAAACTTAGTCCGCTATCTTCCAGCCATAAAATATCGCTTTGAAGGCTGATGGTATTTATTGCACGGGATATTCCCAGCGCTTTGGCTACGGAGCCAGGTCCCGAAGTAAGATTTGGTTTCAGATGGCTCATTCCCCTGCGTAGCAGCATTTCGTCGATCCCTTCTGTTGGTTCAACGGCGCGGATCAGTACAGCATGCGGCTCGCCTTTGGTTGAGGTGACGATGTTGAACATTTCGTGAATGCCATAACACAAATAAACATAAGCAACTCCACCATGCCCGAACATTACACTTGTACGCGGCGTATTTTTGTTGCCAAATGCGTGCGAGGCCCGGTCCACTATTCCATTATAGGCTTCTGTTTCAACTATAAAACCACCTGTTTTTATGCCGTCAATTGAAGTGAATAAATATTTCCCCAGCAGATCGCGGCTTATTTGCACTACGTTGCTGTGTGTATAAAAAGATTCGGGAAGTTTCATTTTTTCTTGAGTATGGGTTTTAGCCATTTGTTTATTTCTTTGGCCATGTCAAATACCATTAAGTGCGTGCCGCCCTTTACTATGGTTACGTTGCTGAGGTGCTTGTAATTAAATACCAGGTCTTTATCGCCGCTAATGTGATATACATTGGCGGGTATTGTTTTGTTGTCCCAATGGACCGCTGCACCCATCGACCAACGCAGGAATTTCCTTGAAGTCCCGTCAAACATATCATTAAATAGCCAACCTTCTTCTTTATTCTTTATCCCTAAAACCGGCGTTACAAAATATTTTACTAAGTCAAGCATCTTGTCGCTAAATAGCCTGTAAACCGGGATTGCGCGGAATAACCTGAAATAAAACGGCGCTTCATCAATTGTCTTGATACTGGATATCAGTATTGTTTTTTGCAGCTTTAATTTTTTAGCGATCTCTATGGCCAGCATTCCGCCAAGTGAGTTGCCGATCACTATGGAATTTGAAGAAATATTGTATTGATGGATAAGCTTTTGTGCGTAGGTAACTAAAGTATCCGTTTTGTGTGGCTCTATCCAATCAACAGGCACAACTTCATAAATTCCCGGGATATCGATACGGTTGTATATCCGGGTATCAGCGCCCATACCGGCTATCAGAAATACTTTAGTCATTCAGTTTTATCAGGCTGATTAACTGTTCAAGATATTGCTTGTCTGTTTCGTTAAACTGATCCAGGTGTTCGCTGTCTACATCCAGCACACCAACTACTTCGCCGTTTTTAAAAAAAGGGATCACAATTTCCGATTTTGATAAAGAGCTGCAAGCAATATGACCAGGAAAAGCATCTACATCAGGTACAATAAGTGTTTCGGCCTGCTGCCAAGCTGCACCGCATACGCCTTTGCCCCTGGCTATCCGTGTACAAGCAACAGGTCCCTGGAAAGGGCCTAAAACCAATTCATTATTCTTTACTAAATAAAAACCTACCCAAAACCAGTTGAATTGCTCTTTTAAAGCCGCACAAATATTAGCAAGATTAGCCACAAGGTCATCCTCTCCTGTTATTAATGCCTCTATTTGCGGAATGATGGATTGATACTGTGATACTTTATCGGTCGAGTTAATTATGGTTAAATCTTCTGCCATTAATCAATTATATTTATTTTTAACAAAATTATATTAAATGTCTGAGATACTTAAACAACGGCATCTTTTTACAAAAAGGTACTTCGAGTTAACGGATCACTCTTTAAAAATATCAGTATCCAAACTTTTCAGTTCTTATGAAGCTGAATTTTCTTTTGAGGAGCTTGACAGAAGAATATTTAAAAAGAAATCATTCAATAGGTTTTTACTTGTTTCAAGTATCTTTTGTTTGATCGCACTTCTAATTACGGCTATGAATGAAGCCAATGGTCATTCTCAAGTTGATGATGTTACCTTTTATGCAATACCAACTTTTATTTTTAGCCTTTTCCTCTGGGTAACTCGCCAAAACATAATTTGCTTGCCACTTTACGATAAAAGAAATATTATATTTTTCAATTTCTTTTACAATCAAAATAGCGTTCAACAATTCATCGACAACATTTTAGCAACACAAAAAAACTATTTATTAAATAAATATGGTAGAAAAGAACTTTTTGTTTCCCCAGAAGATATTATTAATCAGTTAATTTGGTTAAAAAATCGACACATAATCGATGATGATGAATTTGAAAATCTAAAGCGGAATCTACTGCCTAAAAATCCAAATCCTGTTACCGGATTCACCCTTAAGCCTTCTTCTAATTGATAGTAAGTGTTACTATAGTTCGTTACCGTAAAACCTTGGTGCCCTTCGCATTGCTGGCTATGGCAATTCACAGGGCTTATATGCGGATGCAAAAAGGTTGTACTTTCTACAGATTAGTCGGCTCTGGCCGGAATGGTACATTTAGCATCAATCCCGATTGGCAGCAATGGGGACTGTTAGCGGTTTGGAACAGCCGGGAGGATTTCGATGTGTTTTACCAATCATCTTCAGTAAGCAAATGGTGGGATAAATTTACCACCGAACGCTGGACAATGCTTTGCACGCCCCTGCAAAGCCATGGTAGATGGGACGGCCAGGAACCTTTTGGAAAAATTAATAATGAAATACCCGACGGCCCGGTTGCTGTGTTAACCCGTGCAACCATCAGATTGAACAGGTTAAAAAACTTTTGGGGCCATGTTGAGGAGACGAGTAAGCTCATGGGTCGTTCACCAGGCTATATCATGTCGCTGGGTATTGGTGAGATGCCTTTTTACCGGCAGGCGACTTTTTCCGTATGGCAAAGTATTGATGATGTAAAGAAGTTCGCGTACGGCTCGAAAGAACATACCGAAGTGATTAGGAAAACCCGTGAGGAAAACTGGTATAGCGAAGAACTTTTTGCGCGGTTTACTCCTATCGCTGCCTTCGGTACTATCAATGGCAAAAATCCACTACAAGAAATAATTAAACAATGAGAATAATAGCAGAACTGCCCCACCCGGAATTTAAGATATCCATCCTGAACATGAACCAGAAGTTTATTGTGAAGATAGAGAAGGGTGCACTTGAACAAACCTATAAAATACCTGAAGTTGACTTAACCGACGGCGTGAACAGTGTATTCGAGCTAATGGATGAAGCTTTTCTGAGTACTGTTTCCAGCCGGTTTAATGAAATGCTTAAAGACTACCGGGAAGCGTATTACAGGTATAACTACTGATTGTTAAATACCTGTATATTAATTATTTATATATTAAAATAGCAAATAACAAAATATTATTTGGTGGTCAGTCGAATACAAATCGATTCTTATCTGTTCAGTAGAAAGTTTTGGTTTATATAATGCATTAAATTATTTGTATTATAACAACTTATGTGCTGTTAAAAAATTAAATTTGGCGGAATAAAAAGCCAAATTTATGCCAGGTGTGCCGGCGTTTCCATATATTCATCACTCAACAGGCAATAAATCACAGTACCAAAATCCCATAGGTTGAGATGATGAATGGTCATCATCCGGACCGGTTTTGGGCGAGGTATATTCCTTGAAAATTTTCTCACCGATAGTATAGCTTATCTCCTGCTTAAATATTGGCCCTTTAAAGGCAAAAGTGTGGAACTCGCCATTCTCACCACATACGTCGACATTGGCTGGTAATTCTGTTAGAAGTTTGCGGTTTATCTCCCGCCCCACAAATTCCCCTAAATGCGCCTGGGTACATGCGATAACTGTACCGAAACCAAGTTGTAAAAATTCATCTATCAGTTCGTGCGTATCACGCTTCCATAACGGATAAATACCTTTCATGCCCACTTCGGCCAGCCGGGCATCACGGTAGTCTTTCAGGTCTTCTAAAAAAATATCGCCGAATATAGCATGCTCAATTCCTTCTTCCTTAAATCCTGTTAGATGATGATGCATCGCTTCATCATATTCCGCCATGCCGGGCATTTCCGGCAACCGGATCTGGTAAAGTGGTATGCCGATATTTTCCGCTTGCTTTTTCAACAGCTCAACGCGCACACCGTGCATGGAGATGCGGTCGGCTGCATCGTTTATTGTGGTAACAAGGTACCGGATATCCAGTTTAGGGTTTTGCATGCAATGGTAAAGCGCTAATGAGCTATCCTTACCACCACTCCAGTTAAAAATGCAGGGAATAGCAGCCATAATATTTAATCGTGGTTTAATAATTGTTCTGCCAATGCCGGAATACCAACGGTAGCTTTTTCCTGTATCTTAACCACGTTCTTCTGGCTTACATAAGGAATGTTTGGGTCGACGATAAACTTCGGCACATCATATCTCACAAAATTGATCAATCCGGCTGCCGGATATACGGCAAGCGAAGTACCTGTAAGAATAAATATTTCTGCCTTACCGCAAAGTACAGCGGCAGTTTCTATCATCGGCACGGCTTCGCCAAACCAAACTACGTGTGCGCGCAATTGAGAGCCGAGCTCACATAACTCACCCATCTTTAATTCCCAGCCCTTTATTGGATAAGTGAGATTCGGGTTTATACTGGATTGCGACCGCGTAATAATACCATGCAAATGAATCACTTTGCTTGAACCGGCTCTTTCATGCAGGTCATCGATATTTTGGGTAATGACCGTTACATCATACTTTTCTTCAAGTTTCGCCAATGCATAGTGTGCTGCATTAGGCGCTGCTTCGAGTACTGATTTACGGCGCATGTTGTAAAATTCCTGTACCAGGTGTGGGTTTCGTTCCCATGCCTCCGGCGTTGCTACTTCTTCAATATTGTAGCCTTCCCAAAGGCCATCGCTGTCCCTGAAGGTTTTCAGCCCGCTTTCAGCGCTAATGCCTGCGCCCGTTAGTATCACTATTCTTTTCATTGTTATATCATTTGTAGAGGCAATTTTGCGTCTCTACGATTTTCTTACGCATAAAAAAAGCGACCCGGTTTCGGATCGCTTCAAATATCAGGTATAGTTAATTAAATAGCCAATTCTTTGTTGGTACGCAGCATAGTGTACCTGTTTTTTGCCATCTCGAACCCGCCGAACAGCACACCGCAAAATATAATGTCACCCAGGATCATGTTGCGTTCAAACGGGATGGCCGCAACCAATGATTGCACATATCCAGCCAGCGTATGCGGATAAAGTGAACCGTATAACCACGGCATATCGATCATTAACCAGTGAATGCAAACAGATGCCAGCGAAGCTATTGCCACATTAGCAATGTTTACCTTTTTGATCAGCGTACCAATAAAGATCATGATCACAAATGTGAGATAAACCCATGCTGAATCGCCATACCACAACACCAGTTTTGAGGTGTACAGATAGTTGATCAGAATATCGCTTAAGAAAAGCGATAATAATACGGTAACATACGCTTTCCATTTATCGCTGAAGTATGCGCCGCCAAACAAGGCAATAGCGCCCACAGGTGTAAAGTTGCTTAAGAATTTAAACTCATAGCTCAACAAGCGGAAAGCAGCAGCCGCTACTATCATTAAAACCAGCACAATGGTACGTGCATTAACTTTTTGTGATGACATGTTTATAAAATATAATGAAGTAAAATTAACTATTTTATCTCATTTAATTAAAATGCTTTTAATTCTTCAGCAAAGCTATCCTGCCAGGATTAATGCCGGTAGTGAATGAATACTCCAGTTTGCCGTTTTTATCGAACGCATAAAGTTTACCATTTGAGGTATAATCCACAGCATCTGTAACAAACACCTCTCCTGTTGCAGCATCAGCATTAATAGCGTAAGGAACCTTTATTGAAGTTCCGTCGCTAATGAAATTTGCATTGGAAACAGATTGGTTTGTCGTATTATAAACGCCAACCTTATTTGCAGAAGTAACAAAATACGCATTTGAACCTATTACAGTGAATATGGTTGCATCGAAATTGGTTTGCGAGGTTACGGTATCGTTATTATCATCAATAACGGCCAGGCTTGACGGTACATCAACATAATTACCTGCTGATAGTACATAAACATGCCCTTTGCCATCAGTAGTAATATTCTGCGGATTCTCTGCCACTGTTAATGTTTTGATAACGGTATTAGTTGCCGGGTCGATAACGGAAACGGTTTTATCATAGTTAGGAAAATTTAAACCGCCCGAATTAGCTACGTACACTTTACCGTTTGCAACGGTTAATTGCTCAGGATCATTTCCTACGGTGATGTATTTGCTGACAGAAAGGGTTGCGGTATCCATCACAGCTACGGTACCATCATACGAGGTGATATAGGCATTACCTTTGAAAAAGGCGATATCACGCGGTTCGCGACCGGTGGTACCGTTGAATATTTTTATTTGTTTAATGGATTTTCCGGTGTATGGGTCAACCACTTCGATAGTGCTTGAAATGTTTACCACGATATACATTTTAGCACCATAAATCTCGATATCATTACCAGTGTCGCCCAGGCCACGACCATTTACTGCACCAAAAAAATCTGTTGAAGGCTGTTTGGAGGTATAGCTGTAATAAGTAAGTGTACTGTTGTTATCGTTAAACAATCCCTGATTTAATACATACAAACCGGTGGTAACAGGCGTTACTGCAGGGCTTATCTTTTTATCCTTATGACACGATGTTAGCGCTATAGCCAACATCGCGGTTAATACTAAATTGAGTTTTAAATTTTTCATTGTATAATGTGTTAAATTGTTATTTCAACTGATAGCAGGTATGAGCGCCCCGGCATCGGGAAGCTATGTACTATCTCGTAATTTTCGTTAAATAGGTTTTGAGCATGTGCTGAAAGTTCTACCGGCTTTTTATATGCCTTAAACCTGTAAATAAAGGCGAGATCGCTTACGCCGTAGCCTTCCATAAAATTTTCCGGATTGCTTTGGCCAAGGTAATACCTTGAGGATGCCAATACCTGGTTAAAAAACAATGCGGCGTTTTTATAAAGCAAACCCGTGTTAAATGCCAGGGTATTTTTAGGCGTATAAGGTATCTGCTGCAGGTAATATGGCGTATTGGCATCATCGTCAACTGCATACTGGTAAGTATATGACATGGAAAGCGCGCCGCTCCAGCCGTTATACTGATGGGTGCGCGACTGTAACGTAGCCGTAAGCCCTTCTATTCGTACGTGGCCGAGATTATAGATAGATGATATGACAGGATTTTGATTAGGTATCGCTACTATCTTGTTGGATACTTCATTGTAATATCCGTCAACATCCAGCAGCAAATAATCCAGGAAATTGTCAAACGCTTTTCTGAAGGTAGTACCCAGATCATATTGCCTGGCAAACTCCGGCTTCAGGTTGCGCGAGCCATTTACCGAGAAGAGATATTGTTCGTCAAAAGTAGGTTCGCGGAAAATATTCTTATAGAAAGCACGTATTTGCAGGTCCTGGCTGTTATTCGGCCAGAAGGCAGCCATAACAGTTGGCGAAAGTTCATTTTGCTGTGGAGTGGCCTTACCCATTTTTACCCATTCGTTCAGGTAACTGTGCAACAAATCTGCAGCAAAATGCCACTGGCCAATATTAAGTTTTGTAGCCAGCACATCCTGTAAAGTAAACCTTGATGGGAAGGCATATTTGTATACACCGTTTGTAGGGCTAATAGTGCTTAGATCAGTAAAAGTTATATCGGCAGCATAAGATGCTTCCCAGTTATTGGTGATATGATAGGCCAACGCTGCTGATTGATATGCCTCGCGCTGTGTATAACGGTCATCTATACCTCCGGTATTGTTCAGGTAATCCGGATCGCGGTAACGGGTATACAACCGCGTTAATTTTGTATTTAGCAGCAATTGCAATCCGTTGTTCCAGGTATTTTCATAGTTTGC
>JBQCIS010000387.1:0-23765 GCA_051953515.1 Mucilaginibacter sp. | reverse complement strand
TATATCTTGCCGCTGGCTACGACCTGCTGGTGCCGCTGGCGGTAATATTCGCGGGGACGAGCATTGGTAACCTGTCGTCATTCTGCAACCCTTTCTCTACCATTATCGCATCAAACGCGGCTGGCATCAACTGGACGGATGGTTTGTACGAACGCCTTGCCATATTCCTCGCTACCTCCATTGTTACTATATGGTACATTGTACGTTATGCACAAAGGGTAAAGAAAAACCCGTCGCTTTCGCTTGTAAGGCGCATTGACGGCGACGTTCACTCCCCTTATAGTGATTTTGGCCCCGAGGCCAACACACCAGTAGAATTAAGCGCACTGAATGCCTGGCTAAACATCCAATTCCTGGGCACTATCGGTGTTATGATCTACGGATTTGTTGTAGGATGGAGCATGCAGGCCTGTACCGCTACCTTCCTGGTTTCGGCCATTATCATAGCCATTATTACCCGCATGAGCGAAGGTATATTCATCAGAAAATTTATTGAGGGCGCGCAAACGCTCCTTTCGGTGGCTATTATGGTTGGCGTTGCACGAGGTATTACCATTATACTCAATAACGGTCATGCTATGGGTACCATACTCTATTATTCGGCCGGAATGGTGAGCAAAATGCCGGTAGTATTGTTCATTATCGCCTTGCTGCTGTTGTATATGGTTTTTACGCTGGTCATCAATTCCAGTTCGGGGATGGCGGTGCTGACCATGCCTATTTTTGGGTCGCTGGCGGTAATTGTGGGTGTACCTGGCCGCGAGATCGTAAATGCCTATCTTTTTGGCATGGGCGTTATGGGGCTTGTTACGCCTGTGGGGTTGATGCTGCCATCGCTGGCGGTGGTAAACGTAAGCATGAAAACCTGGCTGCGCTTTATATGGCCGCTAATGGTTATGCTTTTAGTAATCTGTGGCGCGTTTTTGGTTATCGGGGTGATGAGCAAGTGGTGATAAACTCATTAATAACTTAGCATGAATAAAATACTGTGGTATTTATTAGCCTTGATTTTAATAACAGGCTGTGAAACTCCGCCCGCAAGAAAGAACCTTGAGAGCTTAAATGTTACTAAACCTATTTATGATAAACGTGCGTCAATTATCAATTTAGTAGCAACCCCTGAAAGGTATGACAAAAAAGTTGTTCGTGTTGTAGGATTTCTTAACCTTGAATTTGAAGCTAATGCAATTTATCTTAACAAAGAAGATTGCAGTTTGGGAATAGATAAAAATGCTGTTTGGATTGATACGAACAATATCGATTCAGCCGACTATCATCACTGTAATCATCAATATGTAATTTTAGAAGGTACCTTTATAATGGCCAATAAAGGTCACAGAGATAGTTATAGTGGTGCCATAACAAAAATTACGAGAATTGACTTATTAAATAAACAAGTCCGCACTGGTTTCAGTTTATAATTGAAACTTATTGATGACGTCAGTTTAAAACTGACCTGAGCCGTGGGCTTCAGTTAATAAACTGAAGCCAGTTTGTGGAAACCAAAACCAGTTTAGGCGAATAAGCAAAATCCTTTATCCATTTATGGAAATCCCGTAAATCCCGCATCCTATCAGAAAAACCTAACATCATGAAAAAAATACCGTTATTCCTTATCTCCGCATTATTGCTGTCGATCACCTCTTGTGCCAGTAAAAAGATGGCAACCACATCCGCAGTGAGCGGCGACGGCTCATCGTTCGACAAAGCTATAGTTATTAACGAAACGCATGAACGCCAGGGCGTTGACGCCGAATATATCTGGATAGCCAAAACCTATCCCGGTGCAAAAAACAATAGTCAGGCTTTGGTGATGCACAATAACAAATCTTATGACATTCTGCACATTACCACTGCCCGTGGCAAAGCAATATCCGTTTACTTTGATATCAGTAATTTCTTTGGGAAGCTTTAGTCATTGGATAAATCATAATAGACATTACGATGAAAAACATATTCCTGCTATGCTTTTTATTTTGTTCAGTTGCATCCTACAGTCAAACCAGCAAATTGGCTGGAAAATACAGGAGCTATTTTGGCCGTAAAATAGAAATTAGAGATGACTCTACTTTTTACTTTAGCTGGCATTTTGATTTAGAATCGAGCTGGAGTCAAGGAAAGTGGACTGTGAGAAATGATACTGTTTATTTTAAAACAGTCTCTGTTTACGATACTTTGAGATATAAAAACAATAACGGCCATATTGTGGATTCATTAATACTATCTGAAACCAGTACTCCAAAAGTTATTACATCCCCAATTGTATCTCAAGTCCTTTCGGGCTTTGGTCAGAATCGTTACCCATGCCCTAATATGTTATTTTACAAAAACGGCAAACTGTTTTCGATAGATAAAAATGGAAATTTAATAAAAAAGAAAATCAGAGGCCTTGGGAGTAAGAAAAAATGGATTCCGTGGTATTTTAAGGATCAGTAATTTTCTTAGGGAATCTTTTGATAAATCCTTTTTTAGATTTTTAACTGATTTTACGCAACGGGGCTGGTAATACGTTCCAGTTGTATTTTTTTAGGCTGAACACTTAATTTCCGGCAATGCTTAATGACGTTGCAATTGCATTTTGTGTGGCAGCCATCTTTATGATATTCTGCTGTACAAGCTGTTTCATTCTTTTACTACTGAATATGACAACGCCCAGGTCAAGATCGTCCTTATAGCATAGCGATAGGCTTACATCGCCAATTTCCCAGATATACGTAAAGTCTGTCGGGCGGTTATTCCAGCTGCCATAATTGGCAACAAAGTCTTTCAGTACCTTATAACCATCTTCGTGCCTGAAGAAGAGGTATATTTCAATTATCTGGCTTTTATAAGTACGAAAGCCAACTTTATTCAGCGTTATGCCATCGGCCAGTCCAAGAATATTATTGTCTTCGTAAATATACCGGTAACAACTGTCGGCACCGGCCGTATCATTACCGTCCATATAAACCAGTCTGTATACAGGAATCAGCTTCATGAATTCGCCAAGCTTCAGGTTTTTAAAGCCATTGGCAGCCAACGGATATTTAAGCAAACCTGTTTCTATGCTTTGCGCCCGAGCTATTCCGGGCAAGAAAAAGCAAAACAGCAATACACTGGTTAAAGACCTCCAACATCCACCCCACGAAATCATCGCTCAAAGTTAGGTTAGTTAACTACCTGTTAATTAGACGATAGCAAGCATGAAGTTAAAATACTTTTTAATGTTGAAACTATTCGATCAAAGAAATTGGTAACTATATACAGCTAATTGTATACAGTTATCAAAAAATTTCACAACCAAAAGGTGAATACTCATTTCACTTTTTCTTGTAGTGTCTTGAATGTAATTGCGGGTCGGATAGCAATTTAGTTTCCGGCAATGCTTACCGAAGTTGCTATGGCTTTTTGGGTGGCAGCCATCTTTATGCTGTTCTGCTGTAAAAGTTGCTTCATTTTTTTGCTGCTGAATATGGCAACACCCAGATCGAGCCCCTCCTCGTAACGCAGCGATAAACTTACATCGCCCGTATTCCATACATAAGTAAAATCCGCGGGGCGATCATTACAAGCGCCATAACTGGCAATAAAGTTTTTCAATATCTTGTAGCCATCATTCTGCCTGAAAAACAGGTAAATCTCAACTATCTGGTTGTTGTAGGTGCGAAGCCCCACCCTGTCCAGCATTAAGTCATCATTTAAATTCAGAATCTCATCATCCTGGTAGATGTACCTGTAGCAACTGTCGGCATCCGGCTTATCATTGCCATCCATGTAAGTAAGCTTGTATGCAGGAATAAACTTTATAACGCTGCCAAGTTTCAGGCTTTTAAATCCGTTGGCTGCCTGCAGGTATTGGGCGGAACCGCATTTAATTGTTTGCGCCTGCGCCATACCGGGTACAAACAGGCAAAATATTATTTCGCTGATTAGTAATTGCCAACTGCATACCCTGTAAGTCATCGTCAAACATTAAACAGATTAACCTGCTGTTTTATATGATAACAAACATTGGAAATTAAATGTTTTTATAGTTAATTTAATTTCTAAAATAAATCAAAAACTCCGGCAATTATAAAGTATGGGTTATCTCATTTCTTCTTTTAATATTTTCAGCGTATTGCCTTTTTCAACATCACCGAAGAAGGATACCCCGGCGGCTCCATTGTTCAGCGCATATTGTATGCCCTGGCGTATTTCGTCGTCGTTTTGAAAATCAGCTAAATACAAACCTGCATACAACGGGAACTTGCCGGCAAGAAAATGTACGCCTTCTTTAACGGCATCACCTATCCAGCTTACCTTTTCTTTGTAAAAGCCATGATAGATCATGGGGCAAACGCCATCGAGGTTAAAGTTTGTCCAGTCCTGCCGTACATTTCTGCGGGCCACCTCCGGTGTAGGGAACACCGCAGCCGTTATCCGTTTATTTTTGCTATGGGCGATATCCGAAAGACTATTTACCACCCTGATGATATTACCATACCTGAACAACCGCCACGAAAGGCTTGCTTCGGGGTACTGCAGCGCCATTACATCCACACCATACTGGTCTTTAAAGTTCGACTGGCACACGTCGCAATAGCAGAAATCGTATGCGGGCAGCTCTTTGGTTTGATCGAGGCCGTAATGATCCCACAAGTTTACCGGCAATATCACATCGCAATAGCGCACATAATCCAGGTGGATGCCGTCTACATAATCCTTATTCAGAATATCGGTCACCTGCTGCTCCAGGTATTCCTGCACCTCCGTTCGCGACGGGCACAACCAGCGGTAATAATTCACGTACGGCGGGTTGTCGGCACAAGATTCGCCATTTCGGTTCTTGCTGTACCAAAGCGGATGGGTATCTACCAGTTCGGCCCTGTTAAAGGTCCACATCCAACGGTGCGCCTCAAGCCCATGCTCTTTTGCCGCGCGGAAATGCTTTTCGCTGTCCGCCTCGAAAAACACGCCTGTAATGCCCGCTTTTTTAAAACTCGCATAGCGCTTAGCCAAATCATCATCGGTATCTTTTGGGTTGGGGCTTATCCAAACCCAGTTTTTGTGCTTATTCCTCTTTGGCGCAAAGGCTTCGGCTGCATCGCTTTTAAATGCCAGCTGTGAGGCTACACCGGCCAGCAGACCGGCCTTAATAAATTCACGTTTATTCATGTGTTTGGTTGAATAGTTGTTGTACCAGGCCCTCCTGGATTATCGTCCAGGTGATACCGTCCGTTTTATCGGTTATCAAAGCCATAAACTGGTGATCGGTTGCTTCAAGTTTTAACGAATTAGGATGGTTATTTACCACCACGGCACTTTCCAGCCCGAGTTCTTTCAGCGCAGGCGAAAACTTACCGTGTTTCTGCATCCACAGCTTTTCACGATAATAAGCCAGCCATAAATATCGTTTCTGTCGTTCGGCATAGGGTAAACTGAATGCCATTTTGCCGGTATCCTTCCTCGTAAACTGTAAATAGCCCCACCGTTCGGGAAAATGCATGTCTACCAATCCCTGGGGCGACCACACCCAGTTATGCTCCGGCTTAGCATGGCCACTTGCATCTGTTTCTTTAGCATATCTGCCATTCACCACCTTTGTGTCCCACTCCACCCGTGAAAAGTTGATGCGCCATATCGTACCCTCAACCGGTATGCGCAGGTAATTGCCTATGGATAGCGCCCTGAACGGGATAGCCATTTCTACCGTCCACCCCTTATCGGTATCTTTCGGATTATTCAAAGTGCCCTGCACCTTTACCGCCGTACGCAAGCCTTCGGCATTCCAGCTGCTCATTGCCTCGCCCAAATCGCGGTAGGGTTTGCTCAGAAAAAGATCAAATATGGTGTTGATGGCGTTAATCTCAAACTCAAAGTATTGATGCGTGGTGTTATTGGGGTTGATAAAAACCTCGAAATCGTTATCATGAAAAACAACCGCATCATGACGTTTAAGATACGCCCATACATTAGGCTCCTGCAAACGAGCGGCAATGTACAGGCAGCTATCGTCCCAAAGCATCTTTACCTGTGTTTGCAGGGCCGGCCGCGGCTTCAAATCCCCTTCTATATCCTGAAACTGTGCTGTCCACCCGGCATTTTTCCAAACCTCGTCATTAATATCGCCATCAATAACGGGCGGCATTTTGGTATGGCGTACGGTATAATTAAGCGGTGTGGTAAACAGGTTATCCAATCCTTTAAAAGGCGATTGCGCACTTGTTACGAGTGGAATAAAAGGCAAAGAGATCAATAGAAATCTTTTGATAGAAGAGAGGTCACACATCAACGCTAAAAATAAGACTTTTTATACGACTATAATGCCGGATCGATCAATTTTAATGGCACACGTATACCACGCGGGCGATAGATGTTTGGATCAGACCGGCCATTTACGCAATCCACCGTGCATTTCTCGTAACCGTTTATGTCGTAAGTAACCAGCAGTTCGTCTTTGCTATTCACATCCTCTGGGTGCGCAAATACACCGTAAAAGAATGGCGAGTGCCCTTCTTTCCTGTCGGGGATGGAATAGATCACTTTATGAGCAGAAAACGGCCCCAGCGGCGAACTTGCTTCGGCAACATAGATACGCTTACCCTGATCGCAGCCAACGCTAAACTCTGACGTAAAGAGCAGGTATTTATTCTTCACCCTGCAAATACTTACCGAATTTGATGGCGCAGTGCATATCGAAACCATTTTAGATACATCCTCGTTCCATCCCTTACCGTCCCAGAACTTCCATTTGGTGCAGATATGATTGATAGGGAAACGCGCCACATATATTTTGCCTGATATGCCGCTTAGTTTACATCCGTAAACATAAACAAAGCCCGCCTTTACATCCTTTATCATCCCGAAACCAAAATCTATCCCGCCAAAATCCTGTATAGGGCTATAGCCTTTTACCACCATCTCCGGGTACTTTATTTTGGCCCACATGGGTAAGCCGCCGCTTGTCCATCCAAAAGTGGTATTGTCTTTTTTCTTCAGGTTGCTGCAATACACATATACCGTATCGCCGATCTGTACCCCTGCACCGGGCCAACTGAAATAAGTATCGCTTGGGTCGAGCTTAAAATAGCTGCGGATACCGGGGCCATTGCCGATAAAGGTAGTGGTGTGCATCCAGTTCCAATCGTTTTTTGGTTGCAGCAATGCGCAGTTACGCACCTGAAATAAACAGGGTATGGTACCGGTATTCGGATCATAATCGCTAAAATGACTATCCCCCATCAGCCACAGCGAACCGCCATCGGTAAGCGGTACAGTGATGGCGCCATCGCTGGCTATCCAGCCCTGGCTGCGGTTAAAAAAGCGGGTAACATTTTCGTCGGGATAGACCTTTAGTACAGGCTTTTTAGGATGACCGGTGGGTGATCCGTTATGATCCCCTATACTTTTAAACCCGGTTAATAAAACAGCCAGTAAAGGCACAAGGCAACATATCAGTTTTAATTTCATGGTATAATTGATTAGGATACCATAAAGTTAAAATGATTTAGCAATTATGTAAATATGTAATTACATATTTACATAACTTTGTGATGGGCGCAGTCTCTAAACTCGTTGAGATCAATGCGGATAAAGTCGTTTCCTGCTTGAATTGCTCTGTCGGCTAAACTCGATACGATGGTCTGTGAGGACACAGACCACGGAAAAACCGCCCGGTGTCTGTGTCATCGCAGACACCTCAATGCTTACCAACTTAATAGCATTGACTATAAACCATCGTTAATTTGAAAGCTCGATGATGCGGTCGAATTCTTCCCTTTTGAGCCCCATAACAGAAAGCCTGCCCTGGCGCACAAGGTGGATATCCTTCAATCTTTCGTCGGCCTTGATCGTTTCAAGCGTTACGGGATTTTTCAGCGTTTCAACAGGTGAAAGGTCAACCACAACCCAGTTCGGATCGGTGGTGGTTGGGTCCTGGTAGGCTTCTTTTACAACTTTGGCTATGCCTACCACTTCTTTGCCTTCATTGCTATGGTAAAACAGTGCCAGGTCGCCTTCGCGCATATCGCGCAGGTTGTTACGCGCCTGGTAATTGCGTACGCCATCCCAAAAGGTGCGGCCATCCTGGTTAAATTTTTCCCAGCTATATTTATGTGGTTCGGATTTGACAAGCCAATAGTTCATGTTGAATAATTTACCGGGTAAAAATGTAAAAAAGCGGTGAAAATATAAAACTGCTTTATAAATATCAATGCATTATCTTAAACATCAATTCCTTCATCAAACCACCATCGTCGGCATTTGATTCAACGCCCTTGCTTTTTAGGTCATATTCGCGCAGGTAGCTGATAATGCGCATGGTTTTGCCGTAATCATAGTTTCGGGCAGCGAGTTCATAATCCTTTATAAAATATGGACTTACCCCAAGCTCACGCGCCAAATTACCGGGCGACTTATCCTTTACATAATGATATGCCAGCACTTTGGTGAAATAGTTATTCAGGTTACCCAACACCAGCACTAACGGGTTCGATTTGGGGTTGGCTTCAAAATAGTTAATGATCTGGTTCACTTTCAGCACGTCCTTCTTACCCAAAGCGGCCTGCAGCTCAAATACATTGTATTCCTTGCTGATGCCAATGTTATTCTGGATATGTTCCAGCGTTATCTCCTGCCCCTGCAGGATGTTGAGCATCAGCTTTTCCAGCTCGTTGGCAATTTTCGACAGGTCATTACCCAGGTATTCGGCCACCATATAGGTAGCCTGCTGACCAATCTTATATCCTTTTTGAGTAATGTATGATTCTATCCAGCCGGGTATCTTGTTATCGTACAACTCTGCCGATTCAAAAACTATCCCGTTTTTGTCAATGGCTTTGTAGGTTTTTTTACGCTTATCAAACTTGCCGTATTTGTAGCAGAATACCAGTATGGTGCTTGGCAGCGGGCTTTCAAGGTAGCTTAGCAGCGGGTTGATGGTCTTTTTATCATCGTCATCCTTTCCCCACTTCATTTCCTGCGCTTCCTTTACCAGAACCACCTGGTGCTCTGCCATCATGGGGTAGCGCTTGGCCGCGTTGAGCACCGTCATCACATCAGTATCCTTACCATACAGCACCGTCTGGTTAAAGCCTTTTTCTGCGTCCGACAGCAGTTTGTGTTCAACAAAATTGCTAATCAGGTCGATGAAATACGGTTCTTCGCCATGCAGCAGGTACAGGGGTTTGTATTTGCGGTTCTTCAGGTCTTTCAGTATCTCGTCGGCGGTCATTATGTTTCAAAAGTAAACATTTAGAGGAAGAGTCAAGAAGCAAGAGTCAAGAATCAGGACAGGAAAAATAAGTAATACTTTTTGTACTTTTCTCTTGATTCTTGTTTCTTGACGCTTGTTTCTTTTTTAAAATTCTATTTTTGGAACCGATGGATCAGTTGCAGCCCTTACAGTTACCACCCTACCCTTTTAAGATCACCGACGCGAACGGCAGGTTAATGCTGTTTGACGAGATCAGGAAGAAACAGGTGGTGATAACCCCCGAAGAATGGGTGCGGCAGCATTTTGTGCAATACCTCATCAACCATAAAAACTATCCAAAAACGCTGATTAAGCTTGAAGGCGGTCTGCGCCTGCATGGCATGGCCCGGCGCTCTGACATTGTGGTGTTTAATACCGACGGTGGAAAAATACTGATGGTGGAATGCAAGGCGCCTTCAGTGTCCATCACCCAAAAGGTATTCGACCAGATAGCACGGTACAACATGACGCATAAAATTGCCTTGCTTGCGGTAACTAACGGCTTACAGCATTACTATTGCAATATCGACTTTGCTAATGAGCGCTACAGCTTTATAGAGGACCTACCCCAGTACCGGCAGGATTGATCACATAGTTGCCTCAACCAAATGCTGCATCTTTTCAAACAGCTCGTTTGGTTTAAATGGCTTGGCAACATAATCGTTCATGCCCGAATTAAATACCCTTTCGCGGATATCAAATAATGCAGAGGCAGTTAAGGCAATTATCGGAATATTGGCCTTGCGCGGGTCGGGCATTTTCCTGATCTCGGTAGCCGCGTCGAAACCATTCATTACCGGCATTTGCAAATCCATCAGGATGATATCGAAGTTACCGTATTGCACCAGTTCTATCGCACGCTCGCCGTTTTCAGCTATGGTTGGTACAATGTTCCACTTGGCAAAGAGTTTCTTCATCAGCATCACATTCACCATATTATCCTCAGCAATTAATACACGCATGTTGCTGAGCTGATCGTTAGCGCTAAGGGCCGGTGCATTTTCAACACGCGGGCTTACCACCTCTGTAGAAACCGGGAACTCCATGCTGAACGAAAACTCCGAGCCAACGCCCAGCTTACTCGCCACGTTCATTTTCAGCCCCTGTAGTTCCAGCAAACGTTTAATAATAGCCAAACCAAGCCCTGTACCGCCATACTGACGGGTGGTTGAGATAGATTCCTGAGCGAAGGGTTCGAATATGGTTTCCAGGTTATCCTTCTCTATGCCTATACCGGTATCCTTAACAGAAAAGTTTACCGTGATTATGTTATGCCTGTCTTCCACACAGGTTGCACGTACCGCTATATGACCTTCTTTGGTAAATTTTATGGCGTTGCTTACCAGGTTGAATATAATCTGGCTGATGCGTGTGGGGTCGCCGAAAAGTATCTTGTTACGCAAGCGGGTATCTACGTCCAGTTTAAAGGTTAGGCCCTTTGCTTCGGCTTTTATTTTTTGCCCGCCGCAAACGTTCTGCATCAGATCGTCCAGGTTCAAGCTTATATTTTCAAACACCACCTTGCCTGATTCTATCTTGTTGAAATCGAGCACATCATTTACCAGGGCCAGCAGGTTTGTTGCCGAAAATTTTAATATGTCCAGGTTCTCTTTCTGGTCAAGACGCGGGTTACTCATCTGCAGCAGGTTGCTCATACCAATAACCGCGTTTAACGGTGTGCGTATCTCGTGCGACATGATAGAAAGAAACTCTGATTTTGCCTGCGATGATTTTTCAGCCTTGCTTATCGCCGCATTTAACTGAATATTTAGTTCGGTCTGGTCTTCACTGGTTCTTTTAAGCTGCTGTATATTACTGTAAAAGGCATTATAAAAATGACTGTGGATATAAATAAGCAATATAAAATTGGCAAAGGCAGCTATAATGATGGTCGACTGATCGACATGTTCGGGTTTGATGAATGATACAAAATAAAAATCGTTATACTGGATGACCAGGAACGCCAATACCGGTACAAGATTAATTATAGAATAAACAATACCTGCCTTTTGCCCCAGCATATAAAAGCTGAAGATGATGACGAGAATTACCATCTGAACAGCAATAATATTTACGCTTTGCAGGGTAATAAAAATATCAATAAGGTTAACCAATGTACCTAAAACAAGTAACCCATGAGAAATGAGGCGCCAATCGGGGCGATAAGTGAGCCATTTAAAAAACAAAACGGTTGCAACCAGTAAAACAATAGCCGTTGAGGTTAGTATAGGTTGGTACTGATAGAAAATATTGCTCAGAATAGCCGCGATGCCAACAAATACTATCCCCAATCCGTAATACAGCAACCGTATACGGGCCTGGTCAAGTGACGTCTGATCGGCAGAAAGTATTTTATTGATAGAAAAGTTGAAAAACCCCGGCTCTTTATTCATTCATTTATATAATTATAATTGACTGAAATTAAGACATATAAATTTAGCGCCAACATTGAATTGTGTTCAATACGTACGCGAAATTTTTAATACCCAGTCGGGTTCAATACACAATTAATACGCCAATGCCGCCAGGCTCTCTTCTAATACTTTAAGTTTTGCTTCCGCGTCGGCTTTTTTCTTTAACTCATTGTCAATAATTTCGGCCTTAGCGTTATTCATAAACCTCTCGTTATTCAGTTTTGCATTAACTGATTTTAAAAAACCCTCCAGGTATTCGCGCTCTTTTTTTAACCTCTCGCGTTCTGCAGCCGGGTCGATGTTTTCTTCCAGCGGAATGTAAAACTCATCCGTATGTACCATAAAGGCAATTGCGCCATTGGGTTTATCGCTTACCACTTTAAGCGGCGAAGTATTGCCGAGTTTTGTAATGATGGAAGAATAATGGTTGTAATTTATAGGCGATACCGTTTTAGCAAGCAGGTCCAGATTTTCTTTTGGCGAAATTTGTTTGTTTTGTCTAATATTTCTGATCTGCCCGATAATTTGTTTTACAAATTCGATCTCTGATAAAAGTTGAGTATTTATTTCCCCAATGTTTGGCAATTGTGCTACAATACAGCAATCGCGCTCATCGCGTTCGCCAAAAATCTCGTCATGCCATAACTCTTCGGTTATAAACGGCATAAACGGATGCAGCAATTTCAAAATATTTTCGAAGAATTTTATCGTATAAGTAAAAGTCGCACTATCTATCGGCTGCTGATAGGCCGGCTTGATCACTTCAAGATACCATGCGCAAAAATCGTCCCAAACCAGCTTATAAGTTGCCATCATGGCTTCTGATATACGGTATTGGTTAAAATTGCTTTCAATCTCTTCTAAAGCCTGGTTAAACCGGCTTTGGAACCATTCAACAGCTATTTTATTGGTATATTCCAGCTTATCGTCAACCGTCCAGCCTTTAACCAGTTTAAAGGCGTTCCATACCTTGTTAAAGAAGTTACGCCCCCACAAACAATGCTCTTCATCAAACATCAGGTCGTTACCCGCAGGCGAGCTGCGCAGCATACCCATACGAACACCATCCGCGCCGTATTTATCGATCAGGTCCAGCGGATCAGGCGAGTTACCTAATGACTTAGACATTTTGCGGCCCAGCTTATCGCGAACGATACCCGTTAGATAAACATTCCTGAACGGGAGATCGCCCCTGAACTCATGCCCCGCCATGATCATCCTTGCTACCCAGAAGAACAATATCTCCGGTGCGGTTACCAGGTCATTTGTAGGATAGTAATATTTAATATCAGCGTTCTCGGGGTCTTTAAAGCCGTCAAAAACAGATATAGGCCATAGCCATGACGAAAACCAGGTATCAAGTACGTCTTCATCCTGGTGAATATCTTCAGGTTTGAGATTTGAGATTTGAGATTTAAGATTTTGGGCCAACATAAAGGCTTCTTCTCTTGTTTTGGCAACTACGTGTTGTCCATCAGGCAGGTACCATGCAGGTATGCGCTGCCCCCACCATAGCTGACGGCTTACACACCAATCCTTTACGTTCTCCATCCAATGGCGGTAGGTATTAATGAATTTGTCAGGTATCAGCTTTATATCCCCTTCCAAAACATAGTCCAGCGCGGGCTTGGCCAGCTGATCCATTTTGCAGAACCATTGCATCGACAGTTTTGGTTCGATAACTGCGTCAGTACGTTCTGAAAAGCCTATTTGCGATTTGTAATCTTCAACCTTTTCCAGTGCGCCCGCTTCTTCCAGCATCGGAATGATCTTCTTCCTTGCGGCAAAGCGATCCTCTCCTATTAGTATCTGCGCTTTTTCGTTCAGCGTACCGTCATCGTTAAGGATATCGATAACCGGCAGATGATGTTTGATACCCAGTTCATAGTCGTTCAGGTCATGCGCAGGCGTAACCTTTAAACACCCGGTACCGAAGTCCATCGTTACATATTCATCCAGTATAATCGGTATTTCTCTGTCTATAAGCGGCACGAAAGCTTTTTTGCCATGCAGGTGCTTGTAGCGCTCGTCGTTGGGGTTGATACAAACTGCCGTATCAGCCATAATGGTTTCAGGACGGGTGGTAGCTATTACGAGGTAGTCC
Source organism: Mucilaginibacter sp. (assembly GCA_051953515.1). Classification (GTDB taxonomy): domain Bacteria; phylum Bacteroidota; class Bacteroidia; order Sphingobacteriales; family Sphingobacteriaceae; genus Mucilaginibacter. Next base: position 10,033 of record JBQCIS010000387.1, on the reverse strand, counting down.
GGAAAGTCGGAAAGATTATTGCTTTCTGTCTTACGGTCTTGCGGACTTTCGGACTCCACTATCTTATACCTCAAATAATACAATTTCTGATTTACCTCCTTGCGGATAACTTCCTCATCACTCACCGCGGTTTTACCCTGCGGGTCCCAGTTCACCATACGTACGCCGCGGTATATCCAGCCTTTTTTATACAAGTGGATAAAAGTTTCGATAACGGCGTCAGACAGGTCATCATCCATGGTAAACCGCGTACGATCCCAATCGCAGGATGCACCGAGCTTTTTCAACTGCTCCAGGATGATACCGCCGTACTTTTCCTTCCATTCCCAGGCGTATTTCAGAAATTCCTCCCGGCTAAGGTCTTTTTTAGCGATGCCGCGTTCTTTCAGCATGGCCACTACTTTTGCTTCGGTGGCAATACTGGCGTGGTCGGTACCAGGCACCCAGCAGGCATTTTTGCCCTGCATACGCGCACGGCGGATGAGTACATCCTGTATAGTATTGTTGAGCATGTGCCCCATATGCAGCACCCCGGTAACGTTTGGCGGAGGCATCACAATAGTATACGGCTCACGTTCATCAGGCACACTCCTGAAAAACTTGTGCTGTAACCAGTAACTGTACCATTTTTCCTCTGCTTCCTTCGGCTGATATGTTTTATTAGCAATACTCATAGGGTGCAAAAATAGTCATTTTAGACCATTTAGTCCATAGTACATAGACGATAGACCATAGCCATTGTATACGATGGTCTGCTATGCACTATCGACCATGGACTATCTTTTGCTATGGTCTATCCCCTATGTACCGTGCACTATTAAGCCACAATATTTTTACAATTCCGCAGTTATCATAAAATACAAGCACTACTCCTATGAAAACATTGCATGTAAAGCATTTAATCCATCTTATGCTAAAAAAATCGGGAGTATATGCCTTGGTAGACTGGTTCAACCGGTAATTATCTTCACAGGTTTTTATCGCAATCGCGATAAATTAACATATATTTAAGGGTTTTAATTCGACTTTCATTATGAAACTAAAGCCCACTAACCTGGTGCTTGCAGGTGCTTTATGTATTTCTGCAAGTGCTTACGCCGTAAATGGTTTGCACAAACCCAAACACCCTCATGCGGCAAAACCAAATCATCCTGCAAAATTTATCGATCCGGCCAATATGGACCTATCCGTTAAACCCGGCGATAACTTTTTTGAATACGCCAACGGTAATTGGCTAAAGCACAACGAAATTCCTGCAAAAGAAACCCGCTGGGGAAGCTTCGGCATCCTGCATCAACAGAATACCGATAAACTGCTCAATTTGTTAAAAGAAGTAAGCGCAACTTCTGCAAGCCAGCCAAAAGGCAGCCTGCGCCAGCGTGTGGGCGATCTGTATGCCAGCGGCATGGATAGCGTGACCATTGAAAAAAGAGGCTACGACCCTATAAAACCAGCCCTGAAACGTATTGACGGCATTACCGACCTGAATGGCGTTATATCCGAAATGGTTTATGAGCGCACACACGGCGAAGGCGGCCCGCTGTTCAGCTTCGGCGTTGGACAGGACGATAAACATCCTAACCGCTATATAGTGAACATTGACCAGGGCGGCACCAGCCTGCCCGACCGCGATTATTATTTAAAACATAACGACCGCAATAAGGCCATACAGGCAGCATACAAAAACTACATCACAACGCTGTTTACCTTAACCGGTACCAGCCAGGATGATGCAGCAAAAAATGCAGCTACCATTTTCGATATGGAAACCGCGCTGGCAAAAGCACAACTGAGCCGCGTAGCCATGCGCGATCCTAACGTTACTTATAATAAATTTTCCGTAGCCGACTTTAGCAAATCTACACCTCATCTCGATTGGGCCCAGCTAATGGTACAATTAAAAACACCGGGACAAGACACCGTACTCGTTGGCCAACCCAAGTTTTTTGTAGCAGCCGACAGCTTGTTGGCTGCTACTTCTGTTGCCGATTGGAAGGTGTACCTGAAATGGAACATTCTGAAAGGTTCTGCCGGTGCGTTAAGTACGCCTTTTGTAAAGGCTAACTTTGCATTTAGCAGCGCTTTAACCGGCCAAAAGGTGCAAACACCACGCAACGAACGCATGTCGGGCCTGGTGGATGGCAGCCTGGGCGAATTGCTCGGTCAGCTATATGTAGAGAAATACTTTACTCCTGCCGCCAAGCAATACATGATAAACCTGATCAATAACCTGAAAGGAACGCTTGCCGACCGCATAAAACGCCTGGACTGGATGAGCGACGCTACCAAAGAGCGCGCTTTGAAAAAGCTGGCGGCTATTACTGTAAAAGTAGGTTATCCGGATAAGTGGCAAACCTATAATGGCCTGGTTATCGATCGTAACGATTACGTAGGCAACCTGCGCAGGATAGGTGTTTGGCGCTACAACTTTAACGTAAGCCAACTGGGCAAACCGGTTGACAAAACCCGCTGGGGAATGACACCGCCAACCGTAAACGCCTACTATAACCCAACTAATAACGAGATCGTGTTCCCCGCAGGTATCCTGCAGTTCCCGTTCTTTGATTTTGATGCGGATGATGCCGTTAACTACGGTGGTATCGGCGCGGTTATCGGCCACGAAATGACTCACGGTTTCGACGACCAGGGCCGCCAGTTTGATGCTGATGGCACCCTGCGCGACTGGTGGACCAAAGACGACGCAACCAAATTTAAAGATCGTGCCGATAAAGTGGTTGCGCAATACAACGCCTTTACCGTACTGGATACCCTGCACGTAAACGGCAAACTGACCGAAGGCGAGAACCTTGCCGATTTAGGCGGCGTTAACATTGCTTACGAAGCATTTAAGAAAACCAAGGAAGGCCAGTCAAAAGCTAAAGTCGATGGCTTTACGCCAGATCAGCGTTTCTTCCTGTCGTGGGCGCAGGTATGGCGCAGCTCACAGCGTCCGGAAGCTGCTGCACAGCGTATTTTAACCGATCCGCACTCACCTGAGCAATATCGTTGCAATGCGCCACTCACCAATATCGATGCATGGTATGCAGCATTCGACGTAAAACCCGGCGACAAAAATTACAAAGCCCCTGCCGACAGGATACATGTTTGGTAGCGATAAAAAGCGCGTAAGGCCTGCCGGAAAACCGGGCCGGGTGTTTGCCCCGAGCGTTGAAGGTTTTTTCCGGCTTGATCTTTTGCTTCCTTTCTATCAAGAGAAAAGAAGTAGCCTCAGCGGCAATGAGCGATTGAAAGGACAGGTGGCGAACAATGCATACAGGCGCGGTTTCGTGCTTTAAACAGCATAACAGCTTTCTAAATCCTCAGGTATCTACAGTGCTTACGCCGATAATAAAAACGCCCGGTTCGTTAAAGAGCCGGGCGTTTTTATTTGGTAATGACTATTACGGCGTTGGTTGCCCTTTGCCTGTTTCAATCAGTTCTTTCAGGCTATTTTGCATGTACCAGCCCCACGCGCCTGAGCAATTATCATAGCACTCTACTGATGGGGTGAGCCCCTGCTGGGTAAAGCGCACTTCGGTCTGATTGCCTTTTGGGGTAATATCGAACGTGATGGTACTGCCTATCCATTCGCCTTTGTCTTCAACAAAACTGAGGCTGCCATCGGTAGTGAGCCAAACAATTTTTGTATCGGGGATAACTTCTGTTAATTTATGACGGGAATAATGTATGTCGCCAAACCGCACCGAAAATTCATCATTAACACTGCTTGTGCCTCCTGTAAGGTCTTCCTTCCACCAGCCGCGTACATTATTAATAGCATCAAATGCTTCCTTTGGCGATTTATCAACCAAAAAGGATGTAGTAAAATCGTTGTTACTCATGGTTTTTGTTATTTTGGAATAAAACAAAGTTAACGCCCTGGTACACAAACCGCAGGGGGCAAAACAGGCTTTTAAGGGGGCATTCAGGACAAATTAAACCCCAATTGGCTGGATTTTAAGAATTGAAAGAATATCACTCCGTATATTCTGCCTATTCCCCCAATTCTATTAATTCGAGTTCCACTCCCGATTTACCGTCTGATTGTCATAAGTTTTTACATGACATACGCCGTACTATTGTTTTGTTATATTTGAAGATCATTTTTTTATGCTGATTAACCAATTTTACGATAAAGGATTGGCGCATGCCTCTTATGCGGTAATCCATGCCGGAAAAATGATCGTGATTGATCCGGCCCGCGATCCGCAACCCTATTACGATTTTGCCAAACAACACGAGGTGGACATTACAGGGGTAATAGAAACCCATCCGCACGCCGATTTTGTGAGCTCGCACCTGGAAATACACCAAACCACCGGCGCTACCATTTATGTAAGCAAACTTACCGGGGCAGAATACCCGCACGAAACATTTGATGACGGCGACGTAATCCGGCTTGATGATGTAAAGCTAAAGGCCATCAATACGCCCGGCCATTCGCCCGATTCCATTTGCATTTTACTGGAGGATGAAGATGGTAACGAAGCCGCCATCTTTACTGGCGATACATTATTTGTAGGCGATGTAGGCAGGCCCGACCTCCGTGAGGAAGTTGGTAATATCACCGCGAAAAAGGAAGAACTGGCCCGCCAGATGTACCACTCCACCCGCGAAAAACTGATGCACCTGCCAAAACATACCGTAGTTTACCCGGCACATGGCCCCGGCTCGCTGTGCGGCAAAAATATGAGTCCGGATCTGCAAAGCACCATCGGTCGCGAGTTGCGCGAAAATTATGCCTTGCAACTGATGGATGAATTACAGTTTGTAAAAAAACTCACTACCGATCAGCCTTTTGTGCCGAAATACTTTGGCTGGGACGTAGAAATGAATAAAAAAGGCGCCTCGATGTTTGATGAAAGTATCAAAAACATTCCGCGCCTGGATGATGGCACCGTTCTGGACCGCAATACCCTCGTAATTGATACCCGTCCAAACGAAACCTTTATTAAAGGACATTTACAGGGCGCTATCAACCTGCAAAACGGTGGCAAATTTGAAACCTGGCTGGGCTCAATTGTTGGGCCGGATGAGAAATTTTATCTCGTGGCCGAAAGTGATGCGGATTTAGACATCGTTATAAAAAAAGCAGCCAAAATCGGTTACGAAAAAAACATACGCGCAGGCATTTTGCATCCTTATGCCGCAACAGAGACCCCGGCACAATTAAACACCGCCAATTTCACCCAAAATCCGGAAAATTACACCATCGTCGACGTACGCAACAACAGCGAAATAAATGAAGGCCTTGTCTTCAGCAGCGCCATCCCTATTCCGTTGTCTGAACTGCGCGAACGCCTAAATGAGATACCAGCCGATAAACCCATTGTAGTGCATTGCGCGGCAGGTTACCGCTCGGCGGCGGCGGCCAGCATTATAGCAGCGCAAATAAAAGCCGTACCGGTTTACGACCTTGGCGAAGTAATTACAGACATTGCAAAAAGCAAAAGTGTAGCTTTGTAGCGCATGCTACACAGCTACACCTGCTACAAATGCTACACCGCAAACAATTTATTTAAATGAGCCATCTCCAGATCGTTACCACCGCAGATGGCTCCAATACCATCTTCAATAGTACCGTTGGCGAAAACTATCATTCCCGCCACGGCGCACTGCAGGAAAGCCGCCACGTTTTTCTTGAATCAGGACTTAAATATTTTTTAAAGCTGCACGATAAAAAAGACTCCCTTACCGCAGGCGATTTAGAGGGGGCTTCCATCCTCGAAGTTGGTTTTGGTACCGGCCTTAACTTCCTGCTTAGCGCTGAATATTGCGCTGAACAAAACGTGCCGCTTCAATACACAGGCATCGAAGCCTACCCACTACCCCCTGAAATGATCGCTCAAACTGGATATGATCAATATGTTTCCGAAAAACTTTGGCAGCAATTCCTGCAAAACTATCAGCAAGCGTTAAAAAATCCGGTTCAGCTTAATAACTGCCAGCTGCAAATTGCCGGCTGTAAACTATTAGAATTCTATTCCGATAAAAAATTCGATGTCATCTATTTCGATGCCTTCGCCGCTATTCATCAACCCGAAATGTGGGATGAGAAAGCAATTCATCATACCTTAAAGTTCTTGAAACCCGGCGGCGTGTTTGTTACTTATGCCATCACCGGCAATCTGAAGCGGACCATAAAAAGCCTCGGCCTTAAAGTAGAAAAAGCCCCCGGCGCGCCGGGTAAACGCGAAATGTTACGGGCGATCAAAGTTGTATGATTTTATTACTTTTAGGGCATGAGATTACTATGCCTTACCTTATTCTTTAGCCTTCTTTGTTTTGTTGCTTATAGCCAGTCATTCGAAGGAGAAGTCATTTACCACACTACCTGCAAGAGCCGTTTAACAAATGTAAGCGATGCTCAAATGCAAGTTTTCTTAGGCGACAGCTTAATATATTACATGAAAGGCGGAGATTACCGTTCTGATGCAAATGGCAAATGGTTAAAATGGCAAATTTACCTTAACAAGGATAACAAGCTTTACGATCAATTACCTACTTCCGACACAATTTTTTGGGAAGACGGTTCAGTGAATAAAGACTCCATCTTAAATGTAAAATTTATAAAAAATGCAGATATAATACTCGGTCACAAATGTGATGAATTGGTATTTGAATGCAAGGGCGACACGATAAAATACTTATATTCAACAGCCTATCAAATTAATAGCAAGCTTTATCAAAAACAGGTATATCAAAACTGGTATGAATATCTAAGACGTGCTAATGCCATGCCGTTACAAATGATAATTTCGAACAAAGAAATGTTTGAAACCATGACAGCCATTGCTGTCACTGAAAAAAAAGTACCTGATAGCATGTTTGTATTACCTCAAAATTCTGTCATAGCACCGCTCCCTACAAGCTATTAAACCAAGCTGAAGTAAACCGGTATAATTACATCCAAAATCCGCACATTTGCACATCTACAAATTTGCACATCAAAATGGCTCTTACACCTCCTATCGCTTCTAACACACCGGCCGGCGCCTTTGAAAGATTGCTTACCATTATGGACGATCTGCGCACCAACTGCCCGTGGGACAAAAAACAAACTATGGAAACGCTGCGCCACCTGACGATAGAAGAAACCTACGAACTGTCAGACTCTATCCTCGCGGGCGACATGTCCGAAATAAAAAAGGAACTGGGCGATATTATGCTGCACCTGGTGTTCTATTCGCGCATCGCGTCAGAAACCAACGACTTTAACATTACCGATGTGCTCAACGGCATTTGCGACAAACTCATCAACCGTCACCCGCATATTTACGGTGATGTGGACGTAAACGATGAAAACGACGTAAAACGTAACTGGGAGCAGATAAAACTGAAGGAAGGCAATAAATCTGTTTTAGGCGGCGTGCCTGCATCGCTTCCCGCATTGGTAAAAGCATCGCGCATACAGGAAAAAGCGCGTGGCGTAGGGTTCGACTGGGAAGAGAAAAGCCAGGTTTGGGAAAAGGTAGAAGAAGAAATGCAGGAGTTCCGCAACGAGTTTAATGCCGAGGAGGCTGCCGAAATCGACCATGAAAAAGCCGAAGGCGAATTTGGCGACCTGCTGTTCTCGCTCATTAACTATGCCCGTTTTATCAATATCAACCCCGAAGATGCGCTGGAAAAAACCAACCGCAAATTCATCAAACGCTTCCAATACCTCGAAAGCAAGGCTAAAGAAAACGGCCGCCAACTGCATGACATGACGCTGGCCGAAATGGATGTTTTCTGGAATGAAGCGAAAGGCTTAAAATAGTAGAGACGCAAAATTTTGCGTCTCTACTACTCCTTCGTTCCTGCTATTTCAATAACTTAAAAAGTTTCTAAAAAATCAGCGATATTACTTAAACCTAATCGCCTTTACCGGCGATATTCTGCTCACCAAAGTTGATGGAATAATGAGCACCAGCAGGCAAATAAGCAGTGTACCCAGGTTAAGCAGAATGCCATCGGCCCAGTTAAACTGAATGGGCACAAAATCCATATAATACGATGCCGGGTCGAGCTTAAAGAAATGGGTATGCTCCTGAAAATAGCCCACCCCATAACCCAGCAGATTGCCAAGCATGAGTCCGAAACCAATGAGGTAGAAGGCATTATATAAAAAGATTTTCCGTATCGTCCAGTTAGAAGCGCCCATGGCCTTAAACATGCCGATCATGGAAGTGCGCTCCAGTATCATGATGAGCAACGCCGATATCATATTGATTACCGCCACAATCAGCATCAGCGCCAGCATAACAACCGTGTTGGTATCCAGCAGGTTGAGCCATTCAAATATGGTGGGATAATTTTGCTTTACGGTGTAGGCCTTCAGCCGGCTTGGCAATATATCATTTACCCCGCCTGCTATTGCGTTAAGCTGCTCAAAATCGGTCACGCGCAATTCATAGCCGCCAATAAAATTTGGGGGCCAGTCATTCAGCCGCTGTATGAGCGACATTGCGCCGATAACATAGGTCTGGTCAACCTCGCTTACGCCGGAGCTATAAATACCCGTAATTACAAACGGACGCTTGCGCAATGGTTCCTGCACAAAATACATGATCAGTTTATCGCCTGCTTTCAGTTTTAGCCGGTTGGCCGTTAGCTGCGATACCATGATCTGGCGTTGCGCCGCAAGCGTATCGCTGAAATCAATCACCTTGCCTGAAATCAGCGTCTTTTTAAAGAACGACCAATCGTAATTTTTGTCGACGCCTTTTAAAACCACACCCTCAATCTCATTATTTGCCCTTATAATGCCGTTTTTTGTGGCAAAAGGCATTACCTGCGTAATGGTTTTAAGCTGTTTGGCTTTATGGTAAAAATTACTGTCGGCAATAAATGGCGTATTTTCGTAAGAGTTGTTCAGATCATATTTTACCACCTGTATATCGCCGGCAAAACCGCGTATCTTTTGAGTTATTTCCTGCTTAAAGCCACGAACAACGGCCAGCGACAGCAGCATCACACCCAGGCCCAGCATAATACCTACAATGGCTATCCGCACAATCAGCTTTGAGAATGTGCGTTTAGACTTAAATGTAATGCGTGCGGCAATAAACGAAGCGAAATCCAATGCGGGATGATTTTTGTACCTTCGCAAATATGCGTTTTTGCCATCAAAATTGGCGCTTCGTTGTTTACAATTTATGCTGAAAGAAAAACACCTGCTTATCATTGTCTTGCTGCTTGGTATTTCATTAGGCAGCCTTGCCCAAAAAAAACCAGCACCACGCCACAGATCGCACCCGATGATACCTGCAAACATCATCCCCGCTGCCGATAGGACCAGTCTGTATATTGATTACCTGCGCGGCAAGAATATCGGCATAGTGGCAAACCCAACATCGGTTATCGGCTCCAGGCTAACCCCTACCGTTGATAGTCTGCTGGCGCTTGGCATACACATCACCAAAATATTCGGGCCTGAACATGGCTTCCGTGGCGATGCCAGCAACGGCGCTACCGTAAATGACAGTACCGACCCCAAAACCGGGCTTCCGGTTATTTCGCTTTATGGCAAGCATTACAAACCTACTCCCCAGGATCTGCAAGGTATAGACCTGATGATATTTGACATACAGGATGTAGGCGCACGATTTTACACCTACATTTCCACCCTGCACTATGTTATGGAAGCCTGCGCTGAGAATAATGTAGAACTGATGATATTGGACAGGCCAAATCCTAACGGCTTTTATGTGGATGGTCCTGTTTTGGATACGGCTTATCGTTCGTTTGTAGGCATGCACCCGGTGCCAATAGTGCACGGCATGACAATAGGCGAATATGCCCAAATGATAAACGGCGAAGGCTGGTTAAAGAACAATATAAAATGCAAACTAAAAATTATTAGGGTAGCTAACTATACACATAAATCAGATTATACCCTGCCCGTAACCCCTTCGCCAAACCTTAACACAGCGAAATCTATTTTGCTTTACCCCAGTGTTTGCCTGTTCGAGGGCACTACCTTAAGCCTCGGGCGCGGCACTTACAGCCCGTTCCTGCAAATCGGTCACCCGCTGCTGAAAGGCGTTTATGA
>JBQCIS010000386.1:0-2917 GCA_051953515.1 Mucilaginibacter sp. | reverse complement strand
GGCGAATCAGTATTGCTCATATAATAAAAATCAAGCAGCTTGTATTTTATCCGGTAACCCAGATCGGGGTTTTCAATAATGAGGTAGCCATCAGATGAGGCGGTATAGCTACTATCGGTCCTGTTGTACCCTATATCGAGTATTTCAGGGTTTAATATCCGGCAATCATGTGCGATATCGCTTTTACCCAAAAACTGCTCTTTAAAATTATAGAAATATTCTGATGGTATTTCTTTAGGTTTTATCACAACCTCTTTCAATGTTTTATTGGATTGTACAAGCATGATATCGCCCAGATCAATATCATTATTATTAACCTGTATCTGCCTGATCATGTCGTTATATCCTATTTCAGAAATGATAAGTGTATATTTTCCGTTCCTGATATTGAATAATTTAAAATCGCCATTGGCATAGGTGGTTGTTCCGCCTGTACTGTTGTTAATGAATACATCAGCATTGGCAACCGGCTTTTTGGTAGCGCTGTTCAGAATTTTTCCGGAGATGGTATATTGAGCAAAACAACTAAGCGGCATCAAAAAAAACAATGTAATGACGAGTAGTTTAGGCATAGATTTAAGGTTATAACTTATGTAAATATATTAATTTGAAACAAAAGTTCAGCACCACTCATTGTTCACTAACGATATAATATCGTTACCATTTCAGACTTCTTTGGTTGAATTAAACGACAAAATGATTTGGGCAACGAAAAAACATTCAATTTATTCTCGCTGAATTACAGTTTAATAGCCGCTTTTAGCCTGCAACTAACCGGAAAGTTAAAACATTTAACTAAAACGGCATGTTTCTTTATAAACACACCCGATGAAAAAATATAAAGAAAACGAGCTTGTAATATATACCGACGGCGAAGGCAGACGGATTGATACCTTCGTAATATCTGATTCTGATTCACAAACCGGCCTTACACATATTAACCATGCTAATTTAAAGGTAAACGCATCATCACTCGAGCTGCACCCACGTGCAACTATTTCAGGAGCTATCCCGATGGCTGACGCCTTTAGCTTTGAGTTGTTTAGCAAGCTAAAAGAAAAATATAACCGGATAGATAGTGAGAAATCACAAAGCAAATCACTTATCTTGTATCGAGATACCAATTTGCCGCCGTTAGCACAGGCGTCATAGGTTATGAGTACAGATGCGAACACTTTTTTTATCGGGTTTATTGTTATTGCTAAGCCACGTGGCTGTTGCGCAAACTGTAAACTTTACCGGTAAAATAAAGAGTGAGCAGGGCGAACCACTTGCATTTGTTTCTGTTTATATAAACAACTACGGTAAAAGTACGGCCACCAACCAGGAAGGCTTTTTTCAGATCAACATATCACCCGGTACTTATACCTTTACCGTAAGGCAACTGGGGTATCAGCCGCTTACAGAAACGGTAACTATAAACCACGATCAATCGGCTGGTACTTTCATTTTAAAGCCCATAGCGCCACCAGGGGAAAAACTTGATGCAGATATAATAGTAGACAATGTAATAGCGCGGCGCAACTCATTCCGCCGTAATATTCCTGCCTATGCGGGACAGTTGTATTGTAAAAATCTGCAACAACTGGATGGCGCGCCGAAAATCTTTTTCAAAAAGGATGTAGCACGGAAGCTTAACGTTAGCCCCGACCGCCGGGCTATTATCAGTCTTTCCGAATCCATTGCTGAATACCATACCCGGTCAACCGATTATATTAAGGAGCGGATCATCTCTGCAAAAATGACCAACGACAGCAATACATATAGTTTCAACAGCGCTGCCGAGCTGCATATCGACCTGTATAAAAACACTACCATACTGAAAGGTTTAACAGATCACGCATTTCTTTCGCCCATTGCATCTTATGCGCACCAGTTTTACCGGTACAGTTATGAGGGCAGTTTTCATGACAATGGCAAACTGGTTTATGTAATCAATGTAAAAGCCAAACATCATAATGAGCACACGTATAACGGTACTATTTATGTGCTGGATAAAGATTGGCTGCTTTATGGCGCAGATCTGAACCTTAACCGCTATAACCGGATGGATTTTACCGATTCCATATCGCTAAAGATTCAGTATGCGCCTGTGGATAGCGTAAATTGGGTAGCACAGAATATGGTTTTCAGGTATTATGGTAAATTGATCGGGTTTAAATTTTCGGGATATTTCTTACAGCTTTTTCAAACAATCAGTCCGGATACACTGCACAATTTTGGGTCGGGAAGGGAAGTATTCAACAGTAACCGCAAAAATTACCGCAACAACGACCAGATACTGGAAAATGAACGCCCTTTACCGCTGCTGCCGCCGGAGGAAAACTTCTATACCGTATCGCAGGTAAACCAGCGGCATAAGATAGACCAAACACTTACCGATTCAATCCAGAACACACACAACGAGTTTAAGATAATCGATTATATTTTTAACGGCTACACCCTGCATGGCTACAAAAGCAACACCATCTGGACGTTCCCTTCGCCGCAATACATGTGGTTTTATAATACGGTTGAGGGGTTTGGCATAAATGCCTACGTGCGTTATAAAAAGGTGTACACCAATACCCAACACAGCCTTACCATTGTACCGGATGTACGCTATGGCTTTTCGGATAAGATTTTCAATGCAAACGTATTCGTCAATTATATTTACAATCCTTTTCACCAGGGTTCTTTTTATGGAAAGGTTGGTGAAGATTTCCTCGACCTGAACGAACGCGGAACCATTAACCCGTTTATTAACTCGTTAACCACGTTATTTTTAGGTAACAACTATATTAAGCTTTATCAGTCGAAATTTATTATGGGCGGCGCACAGGGCGAAGTTGCCAATGGCATACTACTTAACGGCCAGCTGGAATATGCCCAACGATTTCCGCTATATAACACCACCCTGCATACTTTTAACAGTGAC
>JBQCIS010000385.1:0-40295 GCA_051953515.1 Mucilaginibacter sp. | reverse complement strand
GTGGATAGCTATTCACGAAGAATGGCATAAACTGGGCGGCCGCTCAAATGCTACTATGCTTTATGGGCACATTGAGCAGTTTTGGCACAGGATAGACCACATGGACCGCCTGCGTAACCTGCAAGACAGAACCGGCGGCTTCCAAACTTTTATTCCGCTTAAATTCAGGAACAAGGATAACCAGATGTCGCATGTGCCGGAATCGACAGTGGTTGAAGATTTAAGGAACTACGCTATCGCGAGGATATACCTTGATAATTTCGACCATATCAAAGCCTACTGGGCGATGATCAGCCGTACAACAGCGCAATTGTCGCTTAATTTTGGTGTGGATGACATTGATGGTACGCTGGACGATACTACCAAGATCTACTCAATGGCAGGTGCTGAAGAACAACACCCGGGCATGAGCACCAAACAATTGGTTGAACTGATAAAACAGGTTGGCCGCCACCCGATAGAAAGGGATACGCTGTATAATGTGATCACCGATTACAATAACTACGAGTTCCCGGATGAGCCGAAACCATCGTATTATAAATTACCTGTAATAAGCTGAAAGGGTAAAGGTTAAAGCGGAAAGGTGAAAGGAAAAAGGTTTGACCTTACTGAAGCTCACCCTCTTTCCGCGCAGCGAAGAGAGGGTGGTCAAGCGAAGCGATGACCGGGTGAGTCCACCGAGTCGCGTGCAGCGTTAGGGATTGCAGCGGATACCGGCCTTGAGCCTAATGCCTGTGCAGTATGAGCGGAAAGCCCGGCCGCTTCGAGGGCTTCAGCATGGGCTGCGGCAACGCACAAAAAATAAAATATACAAAGCGACAAATGCTTTAAGCTTTCTGCTTTCGCCTTTACGCTTACAAATAATGACACAAAAAACGCTATACATTGTCCGTCATGGGCAAACTGATCTGAATAAACAAGGGATTGTACAGGGCCGGGGCATGAATACCGACCTGAATGATGAAGGCCGCGTGCAGGCCCGCCAGTTTTTCGATGCTTATAAGAACGTACCTTTCGATAAGATTTATATTTCCGAACTGAAACGTACGCAACAAAGCATACAGCAGTTCATTGACCTGGGTATTCCGTTCGAGAAACTTTCCGGTCTTGACGAGCTGGCATGGGGCATTTTTGAAGGCCAGCCCAGTACACCCGAAACCAAGGCTGCCTTTATGAAGCTGGTGCGCGATTGGGTAAGCGGCAACCTCGATGCTGCCATTGAGAAGGGCGAAAGCCCTAACCAGGTAATGGCGAGGCAAAAGGTAGCGTTCAATACCATATTAAGTCACCCGGATGAAAAGACGGTTTTGATATGTATGCACGGTCGCGCTATGCGTTTATTGCTGTGCTGGATGAGCGGTTACCCCCTTACCAGGATGGAAGAGTTTCCGCACCAGAACCTTGTTTTGTATAAAGTAACCTGGGATGGCGAACGCTTTGAGATAATTGATTTTAATAATTCGGAGCACCTGAGAGAGATAGCTGAATAGAGATTAGAAAATAGCGGTTAGTAGGTTTCTCTGAATCCCAAATCGAACACCCAAAATCCGAAATACAAAAGATACCAATGAAAATAAGAATATCGGCAGTTAGCTATACCAATACCAAACCGTTTATTTACGGCATACAGCATACCGACTTTATCAGTAAAATTGATTTGAGCCTGGACAATCCTACAGATTGCGCTCAGAAACTGATTGATGACCAGGTGGACATCGGCCTGATACCCGTTGCGGCTACTTTGAACCTGCCTTACTGGGAAATCGTGTCTGATTATTGTATCGGAGCGGTTGGCGCGGTAAATTCGGTGTTTGTTTTCAGTAATTGCGATATCAAGAATGTTAAACACCTCCAGCTTGATCCGCAATCGCGTTCATCAAATAACCTTGCCCGTGTTTTATTGAGGAACTTTTGGAAGACAGAACCGGAACTGGTTGTAAATGCACCGGATTATATGACCTCAACCGACCCGGAAACTGCTTTTGTATTAATAGGCGACCGCACTTTCGGCAAAAAAGATCAATATAAATATGTATATGACCTGGCCGAAGAATGGCAGAAATTTACCGGCTTGCCGTTCTGCTTTGCCGCATGGATAGCCAATAAACCTATATCAAAAGAGTTTGCCTCAGAGTTTAACCAGGCGCTGAAATATGGTTTGGATCATCGTGCTGAACTTTTTAAGGAATTACCTAAAATAGACAACTTTGATGTAGAGCATTACCTGATGCATAACATCGACTTCGATTTTACAGAAAAGAAAAAGGAAGCATTATACCTGTTCCTTGATTATGTAAAGGAGCTAAATAGCATACCCGCGCAAACTGTCTGAATAGTTTACTGAAAATAAATATTTACAAAGCTGTTTCCATTTAATGAAACAGCTTTTTTTTATTTCAGTGCATTGCTGGCGCCTTTATTATCAAATCATTAATTCTACAACTTCATCAAACTATATCCACGTAAATAGCTTTATCTTAAGAGGAAAAACCATCATTCTTAATATAATGAATCCCATACAAACCCTAAAAGGACAAGCCGCGCTGGTTACCGGTGCCGATAGCGGAATTGGCAAGGCGGTAGCCATTGAACTGGCAATGGCCGGCGCAAAAGTGATCATTAACCACGTAGATGCACACGAAGTTGCGCAACAAACTGTTAATGAGATAAAATCTGCCGGCGGCGAGGCTTATGCCATTCACGCTGATGTGAGCAATGAGGCCGAGGTACAGGCCATGTTTGCCGAAATGTACCAGCAATATGATACTATAGATATATTGGTAAATAATGCGGGACTGCAACGCGACTCGAAGTTTGTAAACATGACCCTTGAACAATGGAACACCGTTATCGGTATTAACCTTACGGGGCAGTTCTTATGCTCACGCGAAGCTGCCCGCGAGTTTATTAAAAGGGGCGTTGTGGAAGGCAGGAGCAAGGCAGCCGGCAAAATTATTTGTATGAGCAGTGTGCATGAAGTTATTCCATGGGGCGGCCACGTAAATTACGCAACCAGCAAAGGCGGCATTATGATGATGATGAAAAGCATGGCGCAGGAACTGGCCCCACACAAAATACGTGTAATGTCAATAGCTCCCGGCGCTATACAAACACACATCAACCAATCGGCCTGGAACTCAAGCGACGCATTGAACAAACTGTTAACATTAATACCTTATGGCAGGATAGGCGAGCCCGATGATATCGGCAAATTAGCCGCCTGGCTGGCATCTGACGAAGCGGATTATATTACCGGTACAACCATTTTTATGGATGGCGGCATGACTTTGTATCCCGGATTTGCCGATAATGGCTGATCTTGATGTTAAAATAGCATTAAGTGATTAATTTTAACGATTTAGCAATATGACCGATTCTTTGCATATTGTAATTTATACACTAAGTAATTTGCTAAAATTTAAATTCACCTTCAAAAAACCAGTTGTATTATGAAATATTTATAAAAGTTCAATTTTATTTACATAATTGATAACTATGTCTTACTTTTGTTATGGATTTAAAATTAAGAATTACTATGAAAAAGATATTTTTAACATTAGCAACAGTAGGTATTTTAGGTACAAGCGCTTTCGCTAAAATAGATGGCGGTAAAAAAGCAGAATCAGCATCTGTATCTTTCGCAGTTCAGTCTGAATTCAATGACCAGTTCAGCGACGCTACCAATGTAGTGTGGACAATTACTGCAAACACCCAGAAAGCAACTTTTGTAGAAGAGGGTACTACAAAAACAGCTTTCTATAACCTGCAGGGTGAATACTTAGGCGTAACAGAAAACGTTCCTTACCGCGCAATTGCTGCAAAGGCACAAAAAGAAATTGCTGCAAAATACAACGGTTATTCAGTTGGAGACGTAATTAAATTAACTACCAACGATACCAATGCCGGTTTTGATCAAATAGTTTATTTCGTCGATCTGAAAAACAGCACTAACGAAGTTTTATTAAGGGTAACTCCTTCTGCCGGTGTGTTTTTCTTCAAACAGGTGAAGTAAAATTCTCAACCCTACATATATTTCATCTAACTAAGCCACTTGCTCAAGGCAGGTGGCTTTTTTGTTGTTTGGAAAAGTAAAAGAAATGTCGTTTTGAGTGTGTGAGCATGGTTTTTTAAAACATTTTGGAGTTATGGGCCTTTATTAGGAAACATAATTCTCGCTATGTCTAAAACCATAATTGTATCTAACCGGTTGCCGGTAAAGCTTAATAAGAACGAAGATGAAGGCTATCAGTTATCCCCCAGTGAGGGCGGCCTGGCCACAGGGTTAGGCTCTATATATAAACAAAGTGATAATGTATGGATCGGCTGGCCGGGTTTGGAAGTAAGCGAAGATGCAGATAAAGCCGACGTTACAAACCGGCTTAAGGAAATGAGCCTGTTGCCTGTTTTTTTGACGCAGGAAGAGATCACCGAATTTTATGAGGGTTTTTCAAACAGTGTGCTTTGGCCGGTATTTCACTACTATGCTTC
Organism: Mucilaginibacter sp.; assembly: GCA_051953515.1. Classification (GTDB taxonomy): domain Bacteria; phylum Bacteroidota; class Bacteroidia; order Sphingobacteriales; family Sphingobacteriaceae; genus Mucilaginibacter. The sequence continues at coordinate 35,807 of JBQCIS010000385.1, read as the reverse complement.
AAATTATGCCGATTACAAACAATCCAACTGGGATTTTTACCGGTTGGTAAACCAGAAATTCAGTGAAGCTGTACTGGCTGCTGCAGAGCCCGGCGATACTATCTGGATACATGACTACCAGTTGCTTTTACTTCCCGCACTAATCCGTAAACAAATGCCGGATGTATCCATAGGCTTTTTTCTGCATATTCCGTTTCCTTCGTACGAAATGTTCAGGCTTATACCCTGGCGCAGCGAGTTGCTCGATGGTATAATAGGAGCCGACCTTATTGGTTTTCACACGTATGACGATGCCCGGCATTTTATCAGCACGGTATCGCGTATATTGTCCGTAACCACATCGGCAAATGTAATTACCATCAACGACAGGTCGGTCGTAGTCGAGTCATTCCCAATGGGCATCGACTTTGATAAGTATGCGTCACTTCCCGAAACGCACGAAGTAAAAGAGCAGATACAACAGATAAAAGACACGCTTAAAGACACAAAACTTGTTTTGTCTATAGATAGGCTTGATTATAGCAAAGGCATACTTCAGCGTTTGGAAGCTTATGAATTTCTCCTCAAAACGCGCCCGGAATATATCGAAAAGATCGCGCTGCACATGATCGTAGTACCTTCGCGCGATACCGTTCCGCAATACAAAAACCTGCGCGACCAGATTGACAAAAAAGCGGGCAACATTAACGCGCTATACCGAACGATGGAATGGTCGCCTGTGCATTATTACTACCGTTCATTTCCGATTGAAACACTTTCGGCGTTATATTATTCAGCCGATGTATGCCTCGTTACGCCAATGCGCGATGGTATGAACCTGGTAAGCAAAGAATATGTAGCCAGCCGTATAAACAATGATGGGGTTCTGATACTAAGTGAAATGGCCGGCGCATCTAAAGAGCTGATAGATGCCATAATCGTCAACCCCAACAATATAGAACAAATGGGCGAAGCCATAATTAAAGGTATTGAGATGCCTTTGGCCGAGCAGCAGGCACGCATGCAGCAAATGCGGCAGTTGGTGTCAAAGTTCAATGTGGCGCACTGGGTAAAAATATTTATGGACAGGCTGAAGGAAGTGAAACAATTACAGCGGTCCATGCAAACCCGCCATGTGAGCGGCGCCACCGAGCCGTCAATTATTAAACGCTACGCTAAAACAAAAAAGCGGGTTATTTTCCTTGATTATGATGGTACGCTGGTGGATTTTAAACCTAACGCCGACCAGGCGAAGCCTGATGATGAACTTTATGAACTGATCGGTTTGTTAACCAACGATCCGGCAAACCATGTGGTGCTTATCAGCGGCCGCAAGCACGAAAACCTGGGCGAGTGGTTTGGTAATAACAAGCTATACCTGATTGCCGAACATGGTGCATGGTTTAAGCAGCAAAATACCAGCTGGCATAAGTTATCCGGACTTACAGACAATTGGAAACAGGACATTTACCCCATAATGGACACTTACGTTGACCGAACACCAGGATCATTTGTGGAAGAAAAGACCTATTCGCTGGTGTGGCACTATCGTAAATCGCAGAATGGTTTGGGCGAACTACGTGCAAATGAGCTGATGAATAACCTGAAATTTGTTGCCAATGATAAAGGCTTACAGCTGATGCCTGGAGACAAAGTACTTGAAATAAAGAATATAGAAGTAAATAAGGGCAAGGCGGCTTTATCAATTATCGATCATGATGAATATGATTTTATACTTGCCTTCGGCGATGATTATACGGATGAGGATATCTTTAAAGCCCTGCCCGAATCAGCCATTACAGTAAAGGTCGGCAGTAACGTGTCCTCAGCTAAATTCTATCTTCGCAACCCTCGCGAAGTACGTAATTTTCTGCGCAATATGGTTGAGCGTTCAATGGTACATAATTAATAGAGTGTTGGTGAAAAGCTAAACTAAAAGCCTATCATTTATTTTGATGGAACTAAGTGTTAGGTTCTGCTAAAAAGCGAAAGAGAAATGTTCTGCCCATACATAAAGAGCCAACGGCGCGCTTCCATAAGCTTTCTTATATTTTAGCGCATCACAGCCCTGCTTGTTCGAAATAACATGGCTTTTTAAACAAAATTGGCACAGTTTTTTCAATAATATCAGCATTATTTATTTAATACATCTTTTTATGAGAGCATTATTGTATATAATCGCAGTTATCCTGGTAATAGGATGGGCGATTGGTGTATTCGCATATTCAGCAGGTGGTTTAATCTACGCTTTATTAGTATTGGCAATTATCGCCTTTCTTTTGGGTATTATCCGCAGAAGCTCCACCGGCGTCGATACTTACTAAGTTAAAATTAAAAGGCGGCTATGGGCCGCCTTTTTTATGTTCATATTTGATGATTTTTTAAAATAATTTTCAATTTTTGTACTGAAAACCCAAACAGTATGGATGACGTAACATTTGCTAAAGCATTTGCTGAAGAACTCGAAGCAGAAACCCCCGCAACTCTTAAATGCCTTGAAAGAATACCGCCGGAATTGTTTGGGTGGCGACCACATGAAAAGTCAATGACTTTGGGCTATCTGGCTACTTTAATTGCTGAAATTCCATTCTGGATAACCACCATCCTTACCAAGCCGGAGATAGATTTCACCGACCTGAGCCATTTACGCGCGCATTCTACCCTTGATATTGTTACGCATTTTGATGATAATGTAGCGCATGCAAGCGAGTTACTGTTGCAGGTACACGAGGGGGCTTTATCAGAGCCATTTTACCTGAAACGTAACGGACAGGTAGTGTTGGAATCAACAAAACGTGAGAGTATAGAATCTACCATCAACCATTTGGTACATCACCGCGGGCAACTGACGGTTTATATGCGTTTAAACGATATTCCCGTGCCGTCTATATACGGCCCATCGGCTGACGAGAAACACTTTTAATTAAGTTCAGATTTTTATTTATCGAAAAAGTGAAGGGTATCTTATTCAGATACCCAATTTACTGCTTTATCGTACTCGTTAAGCTTAAATCCTCTTGATTCGCCCGGAAAAGCAAAGCTGAACATCTCCGTAAACTTTGCAATACCTTGCTGATCGGTTACAATAGCTACTTTGTTCCATTTGCTGAAATGCTTGAGGGCCATTTTAAAATCGTCCCACCAAACACCGGCAGAAAAGGCATTAACGTCTGCCTCTAAAACAACAAGATAATTGATCTCGCCCTGTTGTTTAGCGAGTGTGTCAATTTTTGGTACAATAACTGTGTCGTATTCTTCTTTAGTAACTTCACCGGTAACCCTTATACCAACAACGTGCCGGGGAAGGTTTTCAATTATATGTAACATGATATTTTATATAAACTATATAGAATACTTTTCTTTATAACTAATTGTTTTAACCTGATTTTAATTAATTGATGAAAGGGGATAATGATGGACTATTTAAACCCAAAATGTACTGCTATTGCCTTATGTAAACACAAACAATTCCCCGTCTTGCAGGTTAAAGTGTTAACATCAATTCGAAACAATTATGACTACCTATAATAATTTAGTGGAAGCCACTAACGACCTAATGAAACGGGGCTATACCGAGAATTTGAGCCTTGAAGGCGATACCATAGATGATAAAGACAAAAATATCCACATGACAGCGGATGATTTCGAGATAGACGAATTTTACCGTTTTGAGGGACCCAGCAACCCTTCGGATATGTCGATAGTATATGCGGTCAATTCACCGAAATATGGCATTAAAGGTGTGCTGGTAAACGCTTTTGGCGCGTATGCAAATGACAGTTCTTCGGCAATACTGGCCAAATTAAATCATGATCAGGTAAGCGAACACCTGCATCGCGAAGATAAGCCCGAGGCTGAAAAGCAAACCGGCAGCATTGGTACTTCGGATAGCAGTAAGGCGCACAGTGTGAGCTGATACATTAAAGTGCGGTTGTCATCCTGAGCTTGTCGAAGGACGCGGGCAAAGGCCTTACGCACTATGGTTCGACAAGCTCACCATGACAACGCGCGTTAGTTCCCTGTTTTTAATGCCTCCAGCAACTTTTTCCCGTACGTTTGTATAGCAGCCGTGCCATCGCGCATAAGGTATTGAACCTGTGCAGCCAGCTCGTCTGTTAACCAATTATACCGGTTGCGCAAATTGAACAAGGTTTCGGCAGAAAAGCGTTTTACCGCTATCAGAACCGCAGGGTCGATCATCCAGTCGAAGGATTTCTCCACAACCGGTTCCATGTCCGTACCCGCTATTTTTTGAATGATAAGCGGATGGGCTTTGGGCGAAGTAATATGTGCCATTATTTTGGCATAATGCCGTTGGCAACTTGGATATTGCACGTATTGAAACCGCTCAAGCAAGTATTCTATTTCGGGTAAATAGAATACAGGGTTCACGAGGAATACATTTTCCAAGAGCCACGCTGCACGAAAAGCGATGGTTTTATCTTTATAAAAGGTAAGATCTATAAGATCGCGCAGATGAAACCCTTGCTTACGGAGGATACGGGTAAGCTTATCTACTTTGGTTTTGCCAATGGTAGAGGTTAGTTGTGCGATGAGTTCGTCCCTTGTCATGCTGGTGCAAAATAACAAAGCGGTTGAAAGCGGGCAAGGTAAAATTATTTAATACGTTGCATCAAAAAATGATAGATTTGTCAACCGTTTTTTAACGGTGCATTAATACATGGTTAAATTTAATCGCTTTTTATTGGACAATGGTCTGCGGGTGCTTGTACACGAAGATCATACCACGCCCATGGCGGTGCTGAACATCCTGTACGATGTTGGCGCCCGCGATGAGGACCCTGAGCAAACCGGTTTTGCCCATTTGTTTGAGCACCTGATGTTTGGCGGATCGGTAAATATCCCAAGCTATGACGAGCCGTTGCAGCGTGTCGGCGGCGAAAACAATGCCTTCACCAGCAACGATATTACCAATTATTATATCACCCTGCCATCGGCCAATATCGAAACAGCCTTCTGGCTTGAGAGCGACCGGATGCTAAACCTTGCCTTCAGCGAAAAAAGCCTGGAAGTGCAGCGTAATGTGGTAATAGAAGAATTTAAGCAACGTTACCTCAATCAGCCTTACGGCGATGTATGGCTTAAGTTGCGCCCACTGGTTTACAAGCATCACCCTTACCGCTGGGCAACCATTGGTAAAGAACTGAAACATATAGAAGATGCGAAGATAGAAGATGTAAAAGCCTTCTTTAAAAAGCATTATAACCCGCAGAATGCCATTATGGTAGTTGGCGGAGATGTAACGCTGCAACAGGTAAAGGACCTTGCCGAAAAATGGTTTGGACCGATTCCGGCAGGGCAGAAGTACCAACGCAACCTGCCGCAGGAGCCAGCGCAGCATGACGAACGCCGCCTTACCGTTACGGCTAAAGTGCCATTGAATGATGTATACATCGCTTTCCAGATGGAGGGCAGGCTGGGCGATTCATTTCATGCGGTCGAGCTGATCTCGGATATTCTTTCGCGTGGTCATTCGTCGCGTTTATACAAGGCTTTAGTAAAGGAAAAGGAACTTTTCAGCGAAGTGCATGCCTATATTAGCGGCAGTGTGGATACGGGCATGTTTGTGGTGGAAGGCAAACCATTAGAGGGTATAAATGTTGAAGACGCTGAGGCTGCGATATGGGAAGAACTGGAACGGATAAAAGCCGAAAAAGTGCCTGCTGAGGAGCTTACCAAGGTGAAGAACAAAACCGAATCGACAATGATATTTTCTGAAATGTCATTGCTTGATAAGGCCATGAACCTGGCTTACTACGAGCTTTTGGGCGACGCAGATATGCTGAATCACGAAACCCAAAGATTTTTAGCCGTAACTGCTGCCGGGATACAGCAACAGGCACAACAATTATTCAGAAAGGATAATTCGTCTACACTGATCTATTTGGCGGAAAAGTCGGAAAGTCCGGAAGTCGGAAAGTCCGAAAGTATTGTTTCAGCTTAAAAAACTTCCGGACTTTCGGTCTTTACCGACTTCCGGACTAAATAATAAAATGTTAGACAGAAAAACAGCTCCCGGTTTCAGGGAAATTGATCATATTACGCTTATTCATCCTGAGCATATTAAGCTCGATAACGGATGTAATATCTTCTGCTTTAATTCAGGCGACCAGGAACTGGTGCGTATTGAATGGGTATTTAACAACCTGAAATTCAATCCCGCAAAACCATTGCTCAATGTGGCTGCCAACACCCTGTTAACTGAAGGCACCAGCCGCATGACCGCCGCTCAGATTGCGGATAAGGTAGACTTTTACGGTGCATTCCTTCAGGCCGAATATGGTTTTGACCACTCGGAGATCACGCTGTACAGTTTAAATAAGCATCTCGGCAGCACTCTGCCGGTGCTCAAAGATATTCTGACGGATTCTGTTTATCCCGAAAAGGAACTGGAGACCTATATCCGTAATCAACAGCAAAAGCTACAAGTAAGCCTGCAGAAGAATGATATCGTTGCCCGCCGCGCCTATAACAAGGCGATTTACGGCGATACGATATATGGTTATGCCGGAACGGCCGAAGATTATAAACAACTGAACAGGGAAGACCTGCTGGCGCATTACAAAGAAATGTACCAGCCGGCAAATTGTACTATCATAATTTCAGGTAAGATAGAGCCGCAGACGATAGACCTTGTTAAAGAGTATTTTGACAAAAATTGGCAGAATAACGGTGTTAAAACAAATACAACATTATTACACCCACAACCGGCAACTGAGCATTTCTATTATACCGAAAAGCCGGAGGCGCTGCAGTCGGCCATTCGTATGGGTATGCCGATGGTAAACCGCCTTCACCCCGATTTTCCGGCGCTGCAGGTGCTGAACACCGTTTTAGGCGGCTATTTCGGTTCGAGGCTAATGGCCAACATTCGCGAAGATAAGGGTTATACTTACGGCATCGGGTCGGGGTTAAGTTCCATGAAAAACGGTGGCGCATTCTATATTGCTACTGAAGTTGGGGCGGATGTTTGTCGTTCGGCGGTAGCAGAAATTGAAAAAGAGATCAACATTCTCAAAACAGAGCTCATCCCGTCGGAAGAACTGGATCTGGTGCGCAATTTTATGCTTGGTTCGTTATTGGGCAGTTTGGAAAATGTGTTTTCGCACGCAGATAAGTTTAAAATGCTCTATTTCGCCGGATTGGATTATAGCTATTACGACCGTTATACCGCAATCATAAAATCCGTTACAGCTGAAGACTTGCTGGCATTAGCCAATAAGTACCTGAAATTTGATGAGTTTTATAAGGTGATAGTAGGGAAGTATATCTAATCCCGGTTCATCACATTTAAATCATTTTGCATTAAATTCGGTAGCATACATGCTAAATCCGAAATTTAATCTTACCTTTGTCCGGCAAATAGAAAATATTTGCCATGCTATCAAACCCCTCAAAATTTGTCGGAGAAGGATTAACTTACGACGACGTACTTTTACTCCCGGCTTATTCAGAAGTTTTACCACGCGAAGTTGACACCAGCTCGTATCTTACCCGTAACATCCGTTTGAATATCCCGCTTGTTTCTGCAGCTATGGACACGGTTACTGAAGCGGCTATGGCTATCGCCATTGCACAGAACGGCGGCCTTGGTATGCTGCATAAGAACATGAGCATTCAGCGCCAGGCTGATGAGGTGCGTAAAGTAAAACGTTCGGAAAGCGGCATGATCCAGGATCCGGTTACACTGCATGAAAATGCGCTTTTAGGCGATGCCTTCAAGATCATGAAGGAATACCGTATCGGCGGCATCCCTGTAGTGGACAATAATGGCAAACTGAAAGGCATTTTAACTAACCGCGACCTCCGTTTCGAGAAAGATGCCGGTCGCCCGGCTTGTGAGGTAATGACCAAAAATAACCTTATTACAGCCCCCAAAGGCACCACATTGATACAGGCCGAAGCCATTCTGCAGGAGCATAAGATAGAAAAGCTGCCTGTTGTTGATGAAAATGGCATTTTGATCGGTTTGATTACTTTTAAGGATATACAGAAATTCAAAAACTTCCCGAATGCCTGCAAAGACGAACATGGCCGCCTTCGTGTGGGTGCAGCGGTAGGCGTTACCGCTGACACTATGGAAAGGGTAGAGGCACTGGTAAAAGCCGGTGTAGACGTTATAGCGATTGATACAGCACACGGTCATTCATTGGGCGTTATCAATAAGTTAAAAGAAGTAAAAGCAAAATTCCCTCAATTACAGGTTATAGCAGGTAATGTTGCCACCGGCGATGCTGCGAAAGCCCTTGCTGATGCAGGTGCTGATGGTGTTAAAGTAGGTATCGGCCCGGGTTCTATCTGTACTACCCGTATTATTGCCGGTGTGGGCGTTCCGCAGTTATACGCGGTTTATGAATGCGCAGAAGCCCTTAAAGGTACAGGCGTACCGGTTATTGCCGATGGCGGTATTAAGCATACCGGCGACATTGCCAAAGCCATTGCAGCAGGTGCAAGTTCTATTATGGCAGGCTCGCTGTTTGCAGGTACTGAAGAATCACCAGGTGAAAGCATTATTTACGAGGGGCGCCGTTTTAAATCCTATCGTGGCATGGGTTCTATCGAAGCAATGGAGCAGGGTTCCAAAGACCGCTATTTTCAGGATGTGGAAGATGATATCAAAAAGCTGGTACCGGAAGGTATTGTAGGCCGCGTACCATACAAAGGCACACTGAGCGAAATCGTTTACCAATATGTAGGCGGTTTGCGTGCCAGCATGGGTTATTGCGGCGCTAAAGACATCTCTGCATTACAGAAAGCCAAATTTGTACGCATCACCGCAGCAGGCATGCGCGAAAGCCATCCGCACGATATTACCATCACTAAAGAGGCGCCGAATTATACGAGGTAAAATTGTTAGAACCCGAATTAAACGAATTTGTTGAATTTATAGAATGAGAAAAATCAGCATTCTGTTCATTCTTAAATCCGTTTAATTCGAGTTTTGACTTTATTTCATACATTAGCTTCCGGACTTTCGGACTTTCCCGACTTCCGGACTAATAAAACATGTCGCCACCAGTATTACTTTCATTCATTATCGGGTACTTTTTTGTATTACTGCTCATCTCGTACCTTACCTCGCGCAATTCTACCGATAACGATACCTTTTTTGTTGCCAACCGCAATGCAAAATGGTATTTGGTAGCTTTCGGCATGATTGGCACCGCGTTGAGCGGTGTTACGTTCATTTCCGTGCCGGGCAAAGTAGGCGCACCTACAGGCGATCAGTTCGAATATTTTCAGTTTATCCTGGGTAATGCTGTTGGCTTTGTGATCGTGGCCAGCGTATTGCTGCCATTGTATTATCGCCTCAAACTCACCTCAATTTATAGTTATATTGAAGGCGCTTTAGGTTTGTGGAGCTATAAAACCGCTGCGGGGATATTTTTAATCAGCCGGGTTATTGGTTCGGCATTCAGGCTGTACCTGGTGGTGATAGTATTACAGAAGTTTATATTTGATAGTTATCATATTCCGTTCGCTGTAACTGGGTTAATATGCCTGTTGCTTATTTGGTTGTACACTTTCAGAGGCGGTCTTAAAACCATTATAATTACAGACAGCCTCCAAACCTTCTTTTGGTATCATCGGTGTTCCTGTCCATTTATTTCATCTGCCACAGTCTTAATTATAGCATTTTCGATGCTGCCGAGGCTATCAAAAACAGCAGTTATTCCAAAATATTCTTCTTTAATAATTTCCTGAGTAACAAGTTTCATTTCACTAAGCAGTTTATCGGCGGTATATTCATCACCGTGGGAATGACCGGCCTCGATCAGGATCTCATGCAAAAAAACCTGAGCCTCAAAAATATCCGCGAAGCGCAAAAGAACATGTTCAGCTTTACAGGTGTATTTGTGCTGATCAATTTGTTTTTTCTGAGCGTAGGCGCGTTACTGTATATGTATGCAGCCAAATACGGTATTAAGGTAGACAAAACGGATTACCTGTATCCAACCATCGCCCTTAAATACCTTGGTTTGCTCCCCGCTATAGTATTTATGCTTGGTTTAACGGCAGCTACCTTTGCTACGACAGATTCGGCACTTACGGCACTTACCACGTCGTTTTGCGTGGATTTTCTGGGCTTTAACCGGAAGGGTGATGAAAACAGCAAACGGAAAGTGCAGATACGGCATAATGTGCATATCGCATTTTCTGCTGTGATGTTGCTTACCATAATCATCTTCAATGCCATTAACAATAAAGCGGTTGTTACGGCCATATTTGCGGTTGCATCATATACTTATGGGCCTTTGTTGGGCTTATATGGTTTTGGATTACTGATGAAACGCAGACAGGTAACAGATAAAGCCGTTCCTTTTATTTGTGCGATATCGCCGGCAATATGCTATTATCTGAGCATGAACTCTGCAAGGCTTTTCGGATATACATTTGATAATGAGCTGATACTTCTTAACGGTATGATCACTTTTACTGGCCTGCTCATTTTCTCAAAACCGAAAACAAAACCGGCTTTTCAATAATTACTACTTTTTACCTCTATCTATATTATATATGACAAGTGATGATAAAATAAGACGCGCGTTTGAAAACAAAAACTGGCAGGAAATTAAAGTAACCGACTCCTGGCAAATATTTAAAATAATGGGCGAGTTTGTTGATGGCTTTGACAAACTTTCTAAAATAGGCCCATGTGTTTCCATCTTTGGCTCGGCCCGTACCTCAATCGATAATAAGTATTACAAAATGGCCCAGGATTGCGCCACACTGCTTTCTGAACGCGGCTATGGCGTTATATCAGGCGGCGGGCCGGGTATTATGGAAGCGGCAAATAAAGGCGCCTTTGAGGCGGGAGGCAAGTCGGTAGGATTGAACATTGAATTGCCATTTGAACAGTTCCATAATAAGTATATCGATAGGGATAAAATATTAGCGTTCGACTATTTCTTTGTGCGTAAGGTAATGTTCATGAAGTATTCGCAGGGCTTTATTGTATTGCCTGGCGGTTTTGGTACGATGGATGAAGCCTTTGAGGCTATGACGCTCATTCAAACCGGAAAGATCGCCCGTTTCCCTATTGTATTTATTGGTGCTGAATACTGGGGGGGGCTATTCGACTGGGTAAAGAATAATATGCTTGAACATGAACACAATATCAGCCCGGACGATCTTAATCTGTACCGTTTAGTGGATACTGCCGAAGAGGCAACCGAACATATTTTCCGTTTCTACGACAAATACGTGCTCAAACCTAACTTCTAATCGCTATTATCAGAACTGGTACAGTAGTTGTATTATAATGTTAATTAAAGAATTAATTAACATCTAACTACTGAAAGCCATGAGTAATACCAATGCTAAACCTGAAGAAAAGGGATTTTTTGAAAGGATTAAAGAAAGTATCGAAAACCTTTGGGATGATTCAAAAGACAATGCCGAAGAAGTAAAAGATAAAGCGCCTGAAGCACCTGTAACTGCAAAGCCACATACTTCACATAAGGCATCTGCCACCGTAGCGAAAACCAAAGCAGAGGCTAATGAAGGGAAGGCGAAAACAAAAACAGTTGCAAAAGGCACAGCCTCTAAAGTAAAGGCCGAAACAGCTGCTACTAAAAAAGTGGCCGATAAGGGTGTTAACCACGCTGTGGCTAAAACCGGCAAAACAACTAAAAAAGCAAAAGCAGCAGTTGCCAGCGGTAAAAGATCTGTTGCCTCAAGTGCTGCGGCTGAAAAAAGGACCGGAGCTTCAAAATAATAGCTTTTGAAGCTGCTTTAATATCTTATAAAAAAGGCGATGATTCTGTCATCGCCTTTTTAGTGTTTCTTTTCGCTGAAATTTATTGTCAAAAATTGATCGTGGTTGGGGTGCCCGGATCCCATGCCGGATTATAACTAACTGTAAACCCCTGGTCGATGCCGGTATACAGGTTCCCCGTCAAAACGGTTGTTTGATTAGCCATGCATGTTACACTTGAAATCAATTTATCAGCAACAATTGTATATGAGTTGAGTTGCGATGGACTGGTAACCACACCCGTAGTGCTTTTTAATTCAACACTGAATGGAGCCGTTGTATTGGCAATAGTTATATAGATTGCAGCGGGTATAGTTCCCGGTGTAACCGGCGTTACATTATAATAATAGCTCGTAGCGTAATCCGGAACGAGGCTTTGCACAGAAAGTGCTTGCGCATCGCTGTTTACAATAACGGTAAGGCTTTTTGCGTTGGGCGGTATCACGTCTTGTATGTTTATCTTTAGTCGTGCAACGATCCTGTTAAGATCAACTTCAAAACTGGTTGAACTGCTGCTTACGGTAATGCTCATCTTTTTATAAAAAGTATTTGGCTTAAACGGCGGTGAATTGCTGTTTGCCGGATAAACGGCAGGGCTGGTATACTGATAAGCCATAGCCGGGAAAGTGAATGATGTAGGACTGCTATGTGTTACCGTAAGACTACTTGTTTCTACAAAGCTTGTGTCTCCGGCATCAACAACAACAGTGTATGTTCCGTTTGCAAGCTGAACGCCTATGCTGCCAAAATTCGAGTCACTTGAGTTTTGTATGCCATTCCTTACTTCGTGCATATTGGAATCATAAACATGATAGTGTAGCACATTCAGATATTTTTTCAACGTATCTGTAGATATAACCGCTGCATTGGTTTTAACAGAAGCCAATGTTTTTGTTTTCAATGAGTTAAAATTCGTTACCGTTTGGCTGAACCCAACATTGAAATTCACATTGTATTGCTGTGTTTGGGGGTTTGGGTTATGGTTTTTATGACAAGCACAAAATGTTATGGTTAGTGCTGCTATTACCAGGATATGTATTGGATAGTTTTTCATACTTTCTTGATAAGTTTATTCAAAATCCAATTGTTTTATAGGGTGTGGCTGTCCACTGGGTATTAATGCCAATCGGTAAAGAATGCGTGGTACTTGTGCCGCCAAATAAGTTACCTGTAAGTATTGTTTTTTTATTTGGTATAAGCGTAACATTGTTTATTACAGCATCGCCGATCAGGTTATTGGAACTATCATACGCCATTACTTCCACAGTCATAGCAGCTGCGGAATCAGCCGCCAATACGTTGGCAATTGTATAATTAGGCTTTCCTTTGGCCGATGTTGGTACACTTGCCTGGTAAATAAGTGCCTTGTTTAAGAGGTTATATATTCTGCCCTGAAAGTGATTTGCAGGGCTCGCTTCTACAGATTGAACCACATTGGTGGCGTATATATTTATATGGTCGGCATTGGTGGGTACAGTATCTTTTATACTTATTTGCAGCTTACCAACAATTCTATACAAGTTTACATTAATTGTGGTATCGCCACCGGTTACTTTTAACAGTATCTCCTGTGTAAAAGTATCATGCCATGTGTTAAAAGTAGTGGTTGTTATAGAGTCAACATAGTCATAATAAGCATTAGCCGGATACCCCGGAGAACTATTCAGGTAAGACAAACCGGTTTTTCCGGCTACAAATACAATATCATAATTACCTATTTTAAGGCTGTCGGCTATTGTTGGGAACTTACCATTGGTTGAGGTAAGTGTCTTGCTGTGTTGTGTGGCATTAGGCCCATAAACAACATAATACAATGTGTTTAAACTATCCTTACTCGATGTATCAGACGGATCAACGGGACTAAGGGCATCGGTTCTTTTTGATAAAGCACTGTTTAAAATAGTTTCAGTAAACCCTCCAAGAGTAAAGTTTACTTTAAAATATTTACCTGTATTATTAACTGTTGTTACAGGTTTTTGATGTTCCTTTTTACATGAGAAAAAGATAACAGAAAGAAACAATACATAAAGGAAAGCTTTTTTCATACCTGATGGAATTTTAGGCAGGTTTAATTAGGTGGCATAAAGCTATATAAAAAAATAGCGGGCCTGTGTAACAAACGTGTTACACAGGCCCGCTCAGGAATTAAGGAAATATGATTTACTCGCCAAATTTATAGCCTACGCCTTTTACAGTGGAGATGATATCATCGCCCAGTTTTTCGCGTACTTTACGTATGTGCACATCTATAGTACGGTTGGTAACCACAACCGAGTCTTCCCATATATTTTTCAGGATCACCTCGCGGGTATAAACTTTGCCCGGTTTGGAGGCCAGCAGGTACAGCAGCTCAAATTCTTTTTTAGCTAATACCACTTTTATACCTTTTTGGTAAACCAGGTACGATTCGCGGTCTATTACCAGGTCTCCTATTTCCAGTTTGTTGTCCGAAACGTCTTCAGAAGGGGCATTGCGTCGCAAGATAGCGTTGATACGGCTCACCAGGGCACGTGGTTTTATCGGTTTGGCAATGTAATCATCAGCACCAACGTTAAAACCGGCAATTTCCGAATACTCTTCACTGCGCGCAGTTAAAAATACCATAAATGTATTTTTAAACTCCGGCATGGTACGCATAATGCGGCAAGCCTCAATGCCATCCATTTTAGGCATCATAATATCCAGCACAATCAGGTCGGGAAGCGTCTTTTTGGCTTCAGCTACAGCTTCCTGGCCGTTGTGAGCAAGGAAAACCTGGTAGCCTTCTTTCTTTAAATTGTATTCGATTAATTCTAAAATGTCTGGTTCATCATCAACAATCAGGATCTTTTGCTTTGATGTGTTACTCATAGCGCAGGGGTTGAATTTTTGTGTAAATGTATAACCACAAAAGCATCAAATGGTTAAATGTACATTAACAAATTGTTAAATGTTACTTTTTCTTAACAATTTATTCAGGCTTATTAAATGTTTTATTTAAAAAATCTTCAAGCGCTTCCCCACGCAAATTTTTGGCAATAATAATACCTTTCGGGTCGATAATAAAGTTAGACGGAATAGCCTCGATATGATATAAACGTTCTGTCGGGCCATCAAAATTTTTCATATCTGATGCTTGCGCCCAGGTAATTTTATCAGCGCTGATAGCCTGCTGCCAATTGGTTTTAGAGGTATCAAGCGATATGCCGAGTATATTTAAGCCTTTTTGATGGAATGCAGCATATTGTTTTACCACATTCGGGTTCTCTTGCCTGCAGGGGCCGCACCATGATGCCCAGAAATCAAGCATAACATATTTGCCTTTGTAGTCAGAAAGCTTTACCGGCTTGTTATCAATGCTAACGGTAGAAAAGTCAGGAGCGGCATGACCAATAGAAATAGGTTTTGTCGCTTCCATTTGTTTTTCAAATTGCCTCACAGCCGGGTTCCCTGAGAATTGACCCTTGATCGCGTCAGCATAAGCAATTAGTTGCTGTTCATATTTGTCAGGGTCAAGCGAAGTGGCGGCATAAAATGCGGCCAAAGATGATTTGTTAGCATTAACAAATTTTAGTGTAGCCGCGGCTTCGTCATCCATAGTTTGCAGGAACAGCGGACGGTAAACTTTTAACAGCGAATCCGACTCTTTGCCTAAAGCCTGGGCTTTAGCCTGGTATTCATTAACAATCTTGTTATTCTTATCAATATAGTAATTACTGATCTTGTTGTACTCCTGTATCTTCTGCGATTCCTGCGAACCATCAATAGTATAGTTATGCAGGTTATCATTCAGGTCGGTGTTGAACGTGATGTCATCGCCGTTTTTCGCTATCAGGTCGAAAATATTAGTCCCTACACGCAGTTTATACAGGTTGGCGTAAGGGCCGTTATGTTTGAATTTGAAAGTGCCGTCCTGGCTCAACATGGTGGAATCTACAACTGATATCTGCGTACTATCGGCCTCAAGCAAATAAACTGCCTTAACATTACCCCGATTTTTCACGGTACCTGAAATGACAAATTCGTTATCATGAGCGCATGATGCAAACGCCAGTATTGCTATCAATACGGCGCCGATATAGGTGAAATGTTTCTTCATTATCTTGATTCTAATTCTTTTATCAGTAACTGGTTGGTCTCTTTAGGGTCTATCTTACCTTTTGATATTTTCATAATCTCGCCCATAAACAAACCTAAAACGCCTTTTTTGCCTTTGCGGTATTCAATCACCTTATCAGGATATTTGGCAATAGCTGCTTGTATAAAACTTTGCAGGTCGCTGCTATCCGCGCTGATGAGCAGGTTAAGCTCAGCTGCAAGTGCCTCAGCGGTTTTGCCGGGGGATGCCAGCATTGCCGGAAATAATTTTTGCGCTGCAATGGTATTATTGATCTTGCCAGAATCAACCAGTTTTATCAGTCCCGCAAGGTTGCCTGCCGGCACACCAAGTTTGTCAAGGCTCTTACCGGTTTCGTTCAGATGCGATTTTATAGCACCCATCAGCCAGTTAGCAGCCGATTTGTAATTATCAGTATGGTTTACCAGCTCTTCAAAGTAGAACGCAAGTTCCTTATCGGCGGTAATTACACCGGCGTCATATTCTGTAAGACCTAATTCAACGGTATATTTTTTATAGAGCTGATCGGGGAGAGGTGGCATGGCACTTTTTACCCTTTGGATATAAGCATCATCAAGTACCAACGGTGAAAGATCCGGCTCAGGGAAATAACGGTAATCATTAGCCATTTCTTTTGAGCGCAGTACTGATGTTTCGCCGGTATCGGCATTAAAGTTCAAGGTATTCTGTTCAATATGGCCGCCATTTTCAATAATAGCAACCTGCCTTGTAAACTCATGTTCTATAGCACGCTGTACGTTACGTATGGAGTTAAGGTTCTTTACTTCGCAACGATTGCCAAAAGTTGTTTCGCCTTTTAAACGAACCGAAATATTTGCGTCGCAACGCATGCTGCCTTCTTCCATATTGCCATCGCAGATGTCGAGGTAACGCAATATTTTTCGCATTTCAGTAAGAAATTGACCGGCCTCTTCACTGCTGCGCATATCTGGCTGGGTTACAATTTCCAGCAAGGGAACGCCTGCACGGTTCAAATCGATAAAAGAATCATCATAATGCTGGTCGTGCATGCTCTTGCCGGCATCTTCTTCCATGTGGATGTGATGGATGGCGATAACCTTTGCCGACCCATCAGCAAGTTTCAAGGTAACTGAACCGCCGAGGCAAATCGGGTGCAGATCCTGAGTGATCTGGTATCCTTTGGGCAGATCGGCGTAGAAATAGTTTTTACGGGCGAAATTATTGTTCAGGTTGATCTCGCAATTGCAGGCCAATCCCAGTTTTACAGCGTACTCCACCATGCGTTTGTTAATGCGTGGCAAAGTGCCGGGATGCCCCAGCGAAATAGCGCTGATATGATGATTTGGAGCGGCACCAAATGCTGCCGAATCTGATGAAAAAGCCTTACTAAAGGTAGATAACTGCGCGTGAACCTCCAACCCGACAACCAATTCGTACCGGTCATGTGCGCCGCTTATAGAAACTGCCATAATTAAGTATTCCCGGTAATAAAACCGTTGATATAATTTTTCAAATATAGGTTTATTAGTGATTATAGCCAGAAAATTTTAATGTTAAGGACCAATTAACAATCCTTTGATTGTGGTGTTATTTTATAAACATCATTATGCAGTGGCACATTGGCTGTTCTGGCTTCCATTATAACGACTGGCGCGGTAGGTTTTATCCTGAAAAATTGGCGAAAACCAAGTGGTTTGAACATTATGCGCAACATTTCAGCACGCTGGAGCTGAATGTTACGTTTTATCGCTTTCCACAATTATCAGTATTGCAAGGGTGGTACAGGCGTAGCCCGGATAATTTTCGTTTTTCTGTAAAAGCCTGGCGCGGCATCACCCACTATAAAAAGTTTAACGATACCACCGATTTCATTACCAGGTTTTATGATGCCATTAATAACGGTTTACAGGAGAAACTCGGTCCGGTGCTGTTTCAGCTACCACCCGGTTTTAGTTACACGCAAGAGCGGCTTGAACGTATTGTAAACAGCCTCAATAGCTCATTTATAAATGTTTTCGAACCCCGTCATATAACCTGGTGGCGCGAAGACGTTTACCAGGAGCTTGGCAGGCATAACATCGCATTTTGCGGAATGAGCCATCCCACATTGCCTGATAATGTAATTGAAAACGCGCCGGATATTTATTATCGTTTTCATGGCGTGCCGTTGTTATATCGCTCATCTTACTCAACAGAATTTCTACAAAAAGTGGTTGATAGTGTTAAGGCAGATACAACAGCACAAGTCGGTTGGTTTTATTTCAACAATGATTATGATGCGGTAGCCGTTGAGAATGCAAAAAGGATGATGGGACTGGTTTAAATATTCTCCATCTTGTTATTCTGAACAAGGTGAAGGAATTTTAAATAATCAATAGCGAACTATGTATTGTTTAACGGCCCTTCGCTGGCTCGGAATGACAGTTACTGGTTTACTTAATTCTCGCTATGATGGTGCTTCTTCTTTTTCTTCTTATGGTGAGATGAACTCTGTTCTTCTGAATGATGTTTTTTCTTCTTTTTAGAAGTGCTTTTTTCTGATGACGAGTTTTTCGACGACGATTTTTTCTCTGAAGATGTAGTTACAACGGGTTTTGCTGTTGTATTGGCTGATGATGCTTTAGCGGTAGAATCTTTGCTGATCTGCTCAACTGTAAATTCGTTATTTCTTAAACCATATTGCAGCAATCTTTTTTGCCCGGTTGGTTTGGCTTCTTTGCCGGTACCATCAAAAATGGGAAACTCGCGCATAAACTTACCATCCTGTATATAAAAATTGTCGTTACCGCGATAGCCCTTGCGCTGCGATTTGGTAAGTTTTGGAAAGTCAAGCTTGTCAGCCCTGCCGTTGTTAAACTCGAAAGCGTAAACAATAGCATAATTGGTAGTGTCGGTAGCTTTGGCCTGGATGAGTATTTCAGGGTTGCCGTCCATATCCATATCAGTGTTGTAAACGTCTACGATCGTACCTTCCAGGTCGCCGGTTGTGGTAATGTATTTCATGTCGGCCGAATCAGAATGCAGGATCAAATATGAACCTACTGCCGTTGATCCGCGACCCCAGCTCAAAATGTCGAAATCATTTCCGGGGGCAACCTCTATCATTTTATGAAAACGGAAAGGATCCATTAATGAAGGTTTCTTTTGCAACACCGGAATGGTAGCAACGGGCTTATCCTGTTGATGACAGGCTGTTGCTAATAAACAAACACACAATAATGATAAGTATAACCTGTTCCGCATTTTATTTGTCAATTAAATAAGTCGGCCGGCGATAATTCACCTTTTGGATGACCGGGTAAAGTCAAATATACATGAAGCGTACCTGCTGAGCCAACATTAAAATATTTTAAAGTGAAACGGTGATAACCTTTTTGTAACGGCACCGCGCCGCCTTGTTCTAATTGTGGGTGTTTACCATCGTTCCGAACCACGGTAACATTATCTATCTGCAACTCCGACCCATCGTCAGACAAGGTTGAAAAACCGTACACGTTATCGCTATCAATACGGATAAAACCGCTATAAATTATCCCGAATGAAGGATTATTTTTCCTCAATGCCAACGGATTAAAGCTTCTTACCACACCGGTATCAATAACTGCCGCCGAAGCAAGGTCGCTAATACTGTTAAATGAACCTTCAAAAAACTGATATTTTACGCCTGAAGTATTTCCGGTATAAGTTACCGGCGGCAACGGGCTTTTGTTATAAACCATCGTACTCACAACGGTGCTCCGCTTGCCTGATGGTGTTAACACGATGGTTTTCAGCTCGCGGTACTGATCCTGCGGTACAGGGTAGTTCAACGTAGTATTGTAAGCAAGATCGGTTTCGCGTGGTGTATAGCCATCAATTGTGTAATAAATGGTAGCGCCTTTAACCGGTGCTTTTAAGGTGGCTGACAACTGCTGACCAAACATTACGGTATCAACAGCGCCAATAGCTGTAGGAACATGATAATCAAAGCCGTTTTTATCAAGCCATGCCAGGTGCTGCGGCAGACGATTGTGGGCAAAATCGGCAAAGTTTTTATTAGCCAACGGCGTCCAGGCAATCTCGCTCAGGGCAAACATACGTGGTAATAACTGGTACTCAACTTTTGCTTCTGTGGCTATATACTCCGTCCATAGGTTGGCTTGTACACCAATAATATGCTTTTGCTGATCAGGCGTAAGTGACAGTGGAGTAGGGTTATAGCTGTATATCTTACTAAGCGGTTCATTCCCGCCGATGGTTAACGGCTCGTCGCTTAATTTCCCCTGCCCATGGTCGAGATATAGACCAGCACTTCCAGGTGTCATGATCACATTGTGGTTTTGCTGAGCCGCAGCAATACCGCCAGACTCGCCCCGCCAGCTCATTACTGTTGCATTTGGTGATAATCCGCCTTCCAATATCTCATCCCAACCGATAATGCTCCGGCCCTTCGAGTTCACAAATTGTTCAATGCGCTGTATAAAATAGCTTTGCAGCTTATCTTCTTTTGAAGAAGTACGGTCATCCCTTAATCCCAGCTTTTTGCAAAGATGCTGGCAGAACGCTGATTTCTTCCAGGCATCTTTGGGCGCTTCGTCGCCGCCGATATGGATATACTTTGATGGGAAAAGATCCATCACTTCGGTCAGCACGTCCTCTAAAAAAGCAAATGTTTTATCAGATGGGCAATAAGTGTCATGAAAAACACCCCATGTTTCCGATACCTTATAAGGGTAGTTGGGGTCGCAGCTTAACTCGGGATAGGCGGCCAGTGCGGCGGATGAATGGCCGGGCATTTCTATTTCAGGTATTACGTTAATATAGCGGTCTGCTGCATATTTCACCACTTCGCGTATCTGATCCTGCGTGTAATAGCCTCCATAAGGTGTATTATCGAATTGTTGCGGAAAGCGGTCGTGATAATTGCCAATGAGCGTTTGCGCGCGTTGGCTTCCGATCTCTGTTAAACGAGGATACTTTTTTATTTCTATACGCCAACCCTGGTCGTCGGTCAGGTGCCAGTGGAAGTTGTTAAGTTTGTAGGCTGCCATCAGGTCGATGTATTTCTTCACAAACTCAACCGGGAAAAAGTGCCGGCAAACATCCAGCATCAGTCCGCGGTAGCCAAAACGGGGATAATCGGTTATCTGCACGCATGGTAGCGTTATAGTTGCGCTGCCCTGGTCATCAATTAATTGTACTAAGGTTTGTATGCCATAAAACAAGCCTGCCCCTTTACCATTTATGGTAATATTTTGTGGGGTGATCGTTAGTTTATAACCTTCAGCAGGCAGGCTGTCTGCCCCCGCGGAAGTAAGGACAAGACTATTGTTGATATTTTTATTGTCTGAGACTTTTGGCTGCATATTCAGCATCTTTTTATTGCGCAGAAAGTCTGCTAAAAACAATACGGCCTTGTTATCAGGACTATCGGCAATAAAGGCGGTTTGCTGGCTTAATATAAATTGGCCGCCTGTTTTTTTGAGCGAAACAGGAGCGGGGATAATGCCAAGATTTGGGCCATTATCCTGTGCGGTTGCTAAAGTAATAATAGATGTTGTAAGAACTAAAAGAAGCAGTACGAACTTTTTATGCATGTTAGTTACTAAAGGCGGTGAATATAGCGCATTTAAAAAAAACAGGGCAATAGGTTTTTGTAAAAAATGTGTTTTAAACAAAAAAACCATCGCTTAAGTCGATGGTTTTTTTTCAGGTTGTTTTTCCGCCGCTGTTTTGGCAGTACCTGTTTCCGTTTTTTCTGCATGATGGGGCCTTGTTTTACCATACGATCCCATGGCTATTTTGCCTTTCCGTGTTTTTTTATCGCCTTTTCCCATAATGTTGTATTTAATACATGAATAAAACAGTAATGAAAATTGTTTGATAAAATTAACTAATCAAACAAATATTCCCCAACATAAAAATGCCCCGGGCAAATACTAACCGGGGCATTTTTATAAATAAATTTAACGTATTACGCCGTAACAATATGTTCTTTAGCAGCCAGATAACGCTCGGCTTCAATAGCAGCCATACAGCCTGTACCGGCCGCGGTTACAGCCTGGCGGTAGATATGATCCTGTGCGTCGCCGCAGCAGAATACGCCCTCAATGTTGGTTTCGGTTGAATCTGGCTTGGTGATGATATAACCTGTTTCATCCATTTTAAGCCATCCGCGGAAAACATCTGTATTCGGTTTATGACCTATCGCTACGAAGAAGCCTGTAACATCCAATGTTTTTTCTTCGTTGGTTTTATTATTGATCACTTTTACGCCGTTAACCACCTGGCCATCGCCGATGATCTCAACTGCTTCGGTATTGTATAATATCTCGATATTATGGGTGTTCAACACGCGGTGCATCATGGCTTTTGAAGCACGGAACTCATCGCGGCGGATCAGCATGGTTACCTTGCGGCATAATTTAGCCAGGTAAGTAGCTTCCTCCGCAGCAGTGTCGCCTGCGCCTACAATGGCAACATCTTGTCCGCGGAAAAAGAATCCGTCGCACACGGCACATGCCGAAACACCAAAGCCATTATATTTTTGCTCTGAATCCAGTCCGAGCCATTTTGCCGAAGCTCCTGTAGAAACAATAACAGTATCGGCAAGTATGGTTTTTTCTTCATCCACCACTACTTTGTGTGGCAGGCTCGAAAAATCAACCGAGGTTACATAGCCAAAGCGGATGTCGGTACCCAACCTTTCAGCCTGTTTGCGGAAATTTTCCATCATTTCAGGACCCATTATACCATCCGGATAACCGGGATAATTTTCAACCTCAGTAGTTTGTGTAAGCTGGCCCCCGGCAAGCATACCGGTATATAAAACAGGCTTCAGATCGGCGCGTGAGGCATATATAGCAGCGGTATAACCCGCAGGCCCTGAGCCGATAATGAGACATTTAACGTGTTCAGTATTTTCAGACATTGTAATTCCTTAAATTGAGCGACGAAGTTACAAAAAATGGAAACTTTATTGGTCAGGCCGGAGTAAACATGTTTGTAAATAATGGTTTGTTGATAACCACCTTCGTTTTAAAAAGAAATTATAACCAATGGAAGACAAAAGCAAAGCATTAATGCAATTCATTATTCTACTGATTGTGATACTGGTGGTAACAATAGTAGTACTTAAACTGATTTTAATGGATCAGTAAAACGTTTGTCTATTTACCCGTATTTGCTTTTAGTACCCTCAAGAAATTGCCGCCAAGTATTTTATCGATATCTTTCTCACTATAACCGATCTTTAGCAACTCTGCAGTTACTTTAGGATAATCGGTAACATCATTCATGCCTAACGGATACGATTCGGCGCCGTCAAAGTCCGATCCGATACCCACGTGATCGGTACCAATCAGTTTTGCAATGTAATCAATGTGTTTGATGAGCAGGCTTAATGGCGGGCGTATAGCGTCCGACTCTTTTTTATAAATAACATTGAGCCGGATGTTTGCCAGGTCTTCGTCGTGGTAAATTTTTATAAGCGAATCAAGTTCTTTGCGGTGCCTGTTTATAAAACCGCTTGCCTTTTTGCCGTAAGTGCTATCCAGAAAGCCGCTGTAGAAATTGACAAATACCACACCGCCGTTTTTGGCAATGGCTTTCAATTCATCATCTTTTAAATTCCTTTGATGCGGATCGAGTGCATAAGCACAGCTGTGCGAGGCGATAACTGGTTTATTGGTGATCGCCAGCACATCATAAAGTGTTTGTTCGCTCGGATGGGAGAGGTCTATCATCACACCGAGGTCGTTCAGGTGATGCACAATCTGTTTACCATAAGGCGTAAGCCCATGAAATTTAAGACTATCATGATGAAAACGTTCATCAAACGCCGACGTGGCCCACGAAGTGCTGTTGTTCCAGGTAAGGGTTAAGTAGCACATGCCTCGCTTATGCAGGCTATCGATATAATCCATGCGGTCTTCTATCATGTGGCCGCCTTCAACGCCTATCATTGCCGCCATTTTATGCCCCGCAACGGCTTTTTTAAGCTGCTCCGAATTACGCACCAAAGTGATTCTGTTAGGATAACGATGGATCAACGCGTACAGCGAATCGATCTCACGATTAGCAAATCTGAACGCTGTTCCCTTGCCATATTGCGGACCGCACCAGATGGAAAATACCTGCGCATCCAATCCACCTTCTTTAGCCCGCACCAAATCAAGCTGACCGTCCTTTTGACGTTTGCCCAGGTCGTTGCCCGTTATCAGCTCGTTTGATAAGGCATCGTTATGGGTATCAACCAAAATAGCCCGTTGATGGATTTCCATCGGGGTTTGGGCGAAAGCTTTTGTGAATAGCAGTGGCAGAAGCAGTAGCAGGTGAAGTTTTTTCATGATATATAAATGGTCGATTATATACGATATAAACAAACTTACGAAGTTTTAGAAACTTCGTAAGTTTATGAATGGTTTATAAGGTTATGGGCATAAAAACTAATCTCTAATCACTAAATCACGTCTGTATCACCCCAACATTAAACGGCTTTTCAATAGGCGCATGATTGGCCGCTTCAATTCCCATCGAAATTACTTTACGGGTTTCCAACGGATCGATCACGCCGTCCACCCATAGTCTTGCAGCAGCATAGTAGGGGGTTGTTTGCGATTCGTAGCGGTCACTGATCTTTCTCAGCAGTTCGTCTTCCTGTTCTTTGATGGTTGCTTCGCCTTTGGCTTTTTGTCCGGCCTGCTGTATTTGCAACAATGTTTTGGCAGCCTGTGCACCGCCCATTACCGCAATTTTTGCCGAAGGCCATGCATAAATCAGCCTCGGGTCATAAGCTTTGCCGCACATGGCATAGTTACCGGCCCCATAAGAGTTGCCTGTAACGATGGTAAACTTTGGCACTACGGAGTTCGATACGGCATTCACCATTTTGGCACCGTCTTTTATAATACCGCCCTGCTCGCTACGACTGCCGACCATAAAACCCGTAACATCCTGCAAAAACACCAGCGGGATCCTCTTCTGGTTACAGTTCATAATAAAGCGGGTAGCTTTATCTGCCGAATCGGAATAGATCACTCCGCCAAGCTGCATTTCTTTTTTGCCGGATTTTACAACTGTGCGCTGGTTGGCCACAATACCTACCGCCCATCCGTCTATACGGCCCAGTCCGCATAATATCGTCTTGCCATATTCAGTTTTATATTCCTCAAATTCTGAGTTATCCAGTAAGCGCAGGATAATTTCTTTTACATTGTAAGGTTTGTCGCGGGTATCCGGCAGAATGCCGTAAATTTCTTTTTCGTCCAGTTTTGGGGCTGCGGATTTTATGCGGTCGAACCCGGCTTTGGTATAGTCGCCGGTCATACTCATAATGTTGCGGATACTATCGAGGCAGGCTTTATCATTGGGTTGTTTATAGTCCGTAACACCGGATATTTCACAGTGCATGGCTGCGCCGCCAAGCGATTCGTTATCTACATCTTCACCAATGGCTGATTTTACAAGGTATGATCCTGCTAAAAAGACCGAACCGGTACCTTCAACAATCATCGCTTCGTCGCTCATGATGGGCAGATAAGCTCCGCCCGCCACGCATGAACCCATAATGGCAGCGATCTGGATGATCCCCATACTGCTCATAATGGCATTGTTGCGAAATATCCGCCCGAAATGTTCTTTATCGGGGAATATCTCATCCTGCATAGGCAAGTACACACCGGCTGAATCGACAAGATAGATAATAGGCAGGCGGTTTTCCATGGCTATTTCCTGTGCCCGTAAATTCTTCTTGGCGGTTATCGGGAACCATGCTCCCGCTTTTACGGTGGCATCATTGGCCACAATCACACATTGCCTGCCCGAAACATACCCGATACCGCAAACCACGCCTCCCGAAGGGCAGCCGCCATGTTCGGCATACATGCCATCGGCAACCAGTGCGCCGACCTCCAACCATGGCCTGTCTTTGTCTACCAGGTAGTTTATGCGCTCTCGTGCGAGCATTTTACCTTTTTCTTTCTGTTTCGCCGCAGCTTTTTCACCACCGCCGGCATAAACCGCTTTGAGCTTTGTTGTAAGCTCGTAGACCTTTTGCTTGTTAACGTCTTCGTTCTTGTTAAATTCCAGGTTCATAAAATAGGAGAGGTCAGTTTGTGCAATCTTAACAAATTATGGCTTGAAAAGCGAAACCTGGAATTTTTTTGTTACGATTCAATTTTATTCCAATACCCAGGCAGACGCAGTATCTATAGCAGGGTCATTGTTGCCATTTGCCGGTTTATCAACCAAAACATCCGGAGTAATTTTGCCTTTGTATATCTTGAATAATTTATCGGCTGTATAGCTTGTAGCCAGGTATAAAAATGCGCCGTTTGATAACCTGAATCCCTGGTTAGCGGTTGTAAAGCCAGCTGTTGGCTGGCCGAAAAGTTTTACATTGGTATTGGCTATAAATGATATGGCTGTCATTTCGCCGCTGCTGGCAGTATGTGGGCCAACCAATACCGCTACTTTTGTTTTGGGAGATTTTAACTTATATGGTTTTTTTACTTTAACAACACCACAGCGGCCGTCGTGGTAAGTCCAGTCGTTGTTGTATTTTGCATTTGCAGGGTTAATAAAATATCCAAGAGGATGGTTGCCTATTAAAGGGCCAAGACCGGCAATCATAGGGTACATATTTCCTCCGCCGTCCTGCCGGAGATCAACTACCCAGCCTTTTACATTATTGGCGCTGTCGAGCATGCGTATTAACCCCTGTATTTTAGTGGCAAAGTTTATACAGGCTGTGTCGTTTATTGAACCAAAAGCGGGTACAGATACATACCCAATTCCCTTTGACAGTATTTTTGCAGATGGCTGGGCCGGATAGATATCGCCTTTTGCATAGTTTTCAGCCATTGTTTTAGCTTGATAAAAGGAATGGTTGTCTCCAACCGCGCGCAGCTGTGTTATTATATAATCCAATACCGGCCTTGCATCATTGGTATTCTCAACTCCTTGTTCCAGCACATCAATATAGGGTTGCATTTTTGTCCATTTCAGGCTATCGCGATATATCGAGTTATGCTTAATAATGTTACTGAACTCGCTAACAAGGTTTATTACATCTTTTGATGGTGGTATATCTGATGGTGCGTCTGTTATTTCCATATCATCAAACCACAATGTGCCTTCACCCATCAAAAAGCCGCCTGCCACCAAACCTTTCGCGTTAGTGTCAATCAAAAGGCTGATACTGTATTTTTTCCAATCGTGTGTACCGGTGTCTATAATCTGGCTGGCCTGAAGACTGTTAAAGCCAATCATTTTATTCGCTTTATCCCGTACCTGGCACCATAAGCCCGGAGTGTTTTTTGTGTTATCACTTTTTATCCATGCAGAAATGATGATTTTCTTGAGATGATTGGTGCTGATAGGAACAAATTGCGAAAATGGCGAAAAACCGGCAGTGTTACTGTTGTTTTGAGCTTTTAGAGAATTGTGCCCGCTGTGCTTTTCCTTATCATCGAGTGAAAAATTGTATCCGGCAATCTTTTTAATAAACCATAGTTGTGGTAATGACCTTGCAGTATCCATAGATTGCTCAAAGCCTGGATTTTTGAATTGTGCATAAAGCAGTGGCGATGCCAGCAAAAGGATAAAACTGAACAGGGGCTTTTTCATCTGGTGATAGGTTTTAGCAATAACAGTTACATGAGAAATTTATTATTTGAACCGAATCATATTAATTCTGCTGCAAAAAACGCCGTAACAAGGTTTAGTTGTTAAGTTGTAATCGAGCCGACGACGGGATTCGAACCTGCGACCTACGCGTTACGAGTGCGTTGCTCTACCAGCTGAGCTACGTCGGCTAAATTTTCACAACCAAAAATAATTCACAGGCTGCAGATTTACCAATATAATATTTAGAATAAAGAGGCAAGAAGCAGGAGTCAAAAGAAAAGGGATAAAATCTCGTATTTACCTGTCGGTTTCTGGGCCCTTGATTCTTGACTCTTGACTCGTGCATCTCTACGTCAGGTTTCTATCCCTGAACCAAACCTCATCAGTTTCAGCTTTAAAATTATCCATCAATTGCATAAGCTCTGTCGGGTCGCCGGATGATAATACCAGGCTGCGGTTAACCGGTTTCAGAAAACTCTGCTCAACAATTACATCAAGTTGCTGTAGCAGCAGGTCATAAAATCCATTGGTATTTAATACGCCTACCGGTTTGTTATGTAGTCCGAGTTGCAGCCAGGTAAGTACCTCAAAAAATTCTTCCATGGTGCCTAAGCCGCCGGGCAGGGTCATATAGCCGTCGCAAAGGTCGGTCATCATTTGTTTGCGTTGGTGCATGTTATCAACCGCGTGTAATTGGGTAAGGTTAGGATGAGCTATCTCTTTGCTCATTAAAAACTTTGGTATCACCCCGATAGCTTTGCCGCCTTTGTTCAGAATGGCATCTGCAACCATGCCCATTACACCAACCTTGCCGCCGCCGTAAATAAGTGCAATGTCGCGATTGGCCATAATATCGGTTAGCGTATCAATGGCGTTGGCCAGTAAAGGGTCGCCGTTATAATTAGCACCGCAAAAAATGCAGAGGTTTTTCATAGTATTAAAAATTAGTTTTCGCCACCAAATTAACAATTAATATTTACCCTGATATTACTTTCCCTAACCGCTAATATCCAGCCTCAAATGTCTAAATTAACTATCTTTACATCATGAATTTTTCATCGAAATTACTGGAAGATGCAGTTGCGGAGTTTTCTAAACTGCCGGGAGTAGGACAAAAAACAGCCTTGCGATTGGTGTTGCATCTGCTGAAGCAGGATAAGGCTGAGGTGAACAAATTCAGCAATGCGATAAGCAAATTGCGTAATGAGATACAGTTTTGCCAAACCTGTCATAATATATCAGATCAACTGATATGCGAGATATGCAACGCTCCCAAACGCGACCGCAGTTTGATATGTGTAGTGGAAGATACGCGCGATGTAATGGCTATTGAGAATACTAATCAATACAACGGACTGTATCATGTATTGGGCGGACTGATCTCTCCAATGGACGGTATCGGACCGTCTGACCTGGAAGTAGATACACTTGTTGAAAGATTGAAAAATGAAGAGGTAAAGGAGGTGATTTTCGCCCTTAGCGCTACAATGGAAGGGGATACCACCATTTTTTATCTGAATAAAAGAATTAAACCTTACAACCTAACGATCTCAACCATTGCCCGTGGCATAGCTTTTGGTGGTGAATTAGAGTACGTGGATGAATTGACTTTAGGTCGGTCCATTGCTACACGTGTTCCGTACGAAAATTCATTATCTCGCTAATTTACTTATGAAACTATCGGTAATCGTTATAAATCACAATTTATGCGCAATGTTGCGTCAAACGCTAAGCGCTTTAGTTAGTGCAGCTAAAGGTATTGATTACGAGGTGCTTATTGTTGATAATAATTCTGCCGATGGATCTGTGGATATGGTGCAGAACGAATATCCGGGGTTTCATGTAATAGCCAGTCAGAAGTATCAAAGCTATACAAAACTCTGTAACGAAGCCTTAGGATTGGCATCAGGTCAGTACATCTTGTTGGTTAATCCGGAAGTATTAAGTTCGGCAAAAACGCTTGAACGCGTTATCGAATTTATGGATGAGCATGCAGACACGGGTGCACTCGGGGTACGTATGGTAACTCCGCAGGGCGAATTTTTACACGAATCGAACAGAGGGCTGACCCAGCCATGGATCAATTTTTTCAAACTAACCGGTATGGCGAGATTTTTTCCAAAATCGCGCCTGTCCGACCGTAACCGTAAAGACTGGGTAGAGGAATTTCAGACAGCCGAAGTTGATTTTATCAATGGCGGCTTTATGTTTATGCGCAGGTCTGTTTTAACCGAAGTAGGGTTACTAGATGAACGCTTTGCCGAGTATGGTTATGATATTGATCTTTCGTATCGTATAAGGCTGGCAGGTTATAAAAACTATTATTATCCCAAAACTTATGTTATTGATTCAAGCGCACACAATACGCTTAAATTTAACTGGCAATTCATTAAGTATTTTTATGGTGCGATGATTATCTTCGCCGCTAAATACTTATTCCGTATGCCTGAACTCAAATTAGCCGGCATACCGAAAATGCCGCTATTATATGAAGCTAAAGGATAAAGTCATCATCATCACCGGTGCATCATCAGGCATCGGTAAATCACTTGCTTATGAATTTGCCAAACGTGGCGCCAATCTGGTTTTAGGTGCCCGTCAGTACGTTGCCCTGTGCGAAATAACCGAAGACCTTGAAAAGAAATATGGCATACAGGCCGTAGCCGTACATTGTGACGTAACTGTTGAGGATGAGTGTGCTCAACTCATTAAACAAACCCTGCTTACCTTCAAAAAAATAGATGTACTGGTAAATAATGCTGGTATTTCCATGCGCGCATTGTTTAAAGACGCTGATATTGATGTTTTAAAGAAGTTGATGGATGTAAACTTTTGGGGAGCGGTTTATTGTACCAAATATGCATTGCCGGAGATCATCAAAACAAAAGGTACTGTAGTAGGCGTATCTTCTATAGCAGGATATAAAGGATTACCAGGCCGTACGGGCTACTCCGCATCCAAATTTGCAATGAATGGTTTCCTGGATGCACTAAGGGTTGAAAACCTGAAAACCGGGGTCAATGTACTCACAGCATGTCCGGGCTTTACTGCATCAAACATACGTAACACTGCATTAAATAAGGATGGTAATGCCCAGGGAGAAAGTACTTTGCATGAAGAAAAAATGATGACGTCTGATGAAGTTGCTAAAATTATTGCAGATGGCGTAGAAAAACGAGCACGCACACTCATCATGACCGGCCAGGGCAAACTCACCGTAACATTAAGCAAGTTTATTCCCGGTATTCTGGATAAGCTGGTTTACAACGTTTTTGCGAAGGAAAAGGATTCGTTGCTGAAGTGATAAAGGATTGTAAGAGGGCGGGTTAGTGTTAT
Source organism: Mucilaginibacter sp. (assembly GCA_051953515.1). Lineage (GTDB taxonomy): Bacteria > Bacteroidota > Bacteroidia > Sphingobacteriales > Sphingobacteriaceae > Mucilaginibacter. The sequence goes on along the minus strand of JBQCIS010000385.1, from coordinate 5,028 downwards.
TCCTTTCCTCAGTATCAAACTTACAAAGTTTTTAAAACTTCGTAAGTTGCTATCAATCTGTTATTTTTTATCTTTAATGGCATGATTACTTATCTTCAATAGCCGCCAATTCCGGCAGTTCCGCCTTTTCAATACTATCCATCTTACCCAGATCAAGCACTATATGCCCTTCATTGTCGCGGGTAAACATCGGGTTAAATTTTGCACCCCAGATCACATCGTCAACAGTATATGAAGTGCGTGAATTTACTACCTGTGCAAAGGCATCGTCAAAAAGACGCAGAATGATTACGAAAGCAGCTTCAGAACTTACCAGGTCATCATAATTAAAATCTTTAAGCGGGCTATTTTTGTCTATATCGTGCACCACCGTCCAGTTCATGGTAAGTATGCTAACGGTTTTGCGTTCCAGCTCAAGCGGGTAAAAACGGCGTACTGTTTTGCCGTCGACGGTTTCGTTATAGCTGAAAGTAATTTCAAGACTCAAATCCACCAATATATTTCGCCGTTTATTGGCCAGTCTGAACATCAACCCGCGTTTATTTTCCCGATATGGTGCGATCAGCATATTCTTGCTGTAAATAATCTTCGCCGAAGGCCTGGAGAACCTTCCGTACATCAAGCCGGTTGCTAACGCAAACGACAATAAACCAACCATTGACTCAAATGCCGCAACACTATTAGCCGCCATGCCGCGTGGACTAATATGCCCGTAACCAACTGTAGAAAGCGTTTGTGCAGAAAAAAAGAAAGCTTCCCAAAAACTGTTCAATTGCCCGTCCTGGTGCCTGCCAAATAGCACATTATCACCAAGTGATAAATAGATAAGTGCAAAAGCAATATTTGCGGCCAGGTAACAGCCAAATATCAGGATGGCAAATTTCCAGCCATCCATCGTGATCAGTTTGTGGTAGTTATCAGAAGTATTAAAGAGGGGTAACCCTTTACGCACAACATTCGGCGAGCCATCTTTATTAATAAACGGCTGATTTTTTATTACCGGCTGGTAACCAAAACCGAGGTCGTCTTCAGGGTTAACCTTTTTGGAAGAGTGTTTGATCATAGATAATTATTGAATGAGTGAATTAGTGAACGACCGAATTGAAACATTCACACATTCAATCAATCGCTTATTCACTCAATAGTCCTTGTAAATTTATCATTTCGTTTGTTTTTAGAAAAACTATTTCCATATTTGCTTCCGAAATGAAAATGACAACATTAAATAACAATTGGTGGCTTAACGGGTAATCGTAAGGCAATTCCGTTGTTGTTTATATAACATATTCATAAAGAGGGTTGCCATACGGCAACCCTCTTTTAGTTTTAATAAGAACCATGAAAGCGATATTAAATCACTTATTTGAACACAAGACCTTTACCCGTAGTCAGTCGAGGGAAATTCTCACCGATATGGCGCAGGGTAAATATAACCATTCGCAAATGGCAGCCTTCATGACGGCTTATTGCATGCGCAGCATCACCGTTGATGAACTGGAAGGTTTCCGCGACGCAATGCTCGACCTTTGCCTGCATATCGATCTGGAGGCAGGGGAGATCATTGATCTTTGCGGTACCGGCGGTGATGGTAAGGATACGTTCAATATTTCAACATTGGCTTCGTTTGTTGTTGCCGGCGCGGGCTATAAAGTGGCTAAACATGGCAATTATGGTGTATCGTCAGGCTGTGGCTCTTCAAATGTGATTGAGTTTTTGGGTTACCAGTTTACCAATGATGCAGACAAACTGAAAAAGAGCATCGACAGGGCAAATATCTGCTTTCTGCACGCGCCGCTGTTCCATCCGGCAATGAAAACTGTAGCGCCCATCCGTCGTGAACTGGCAGTGAAAACCTTTTTTAATATGCTGGGACCGATGGTGAACCCTGCCGAACCAACAAATCAAATGGTGGGTGTTTTTAACCTTGAACTGGCGCGCGTTTATGCTTATCTGTACCAGAAATCGGATAGAAAATACACTATCGTAAATGCACTCGACGGTTACGATGAGGTTTCGCTTACCTGCGACTTTAAAACATTTAGCAGCGAGGGTGAAAAGATAAACAGTATTGAAGCGCTTGGTTTTGACAAGCTGAATCCGGCTGAGATAACCGGCGGACACACCGTGAGCGAATCCGCAGGGATATTTATGGATGTGCTGAATGGCAAGGCAACTACGGCGCAAAATAATGTGGTATTATGTAATGCCGCGCTTGCTATTAGAACTATGGAGCCGCAAAAAACATTTGCTGATTGTTTTTACGAAGCCGAAGAAGCGCTGTTATCGCACAGAGCATTAAACAGTTTTAAGTTACTGCTGGAGAATTGATATGAAAATAAAGGTTTGCGGTTTGAAGTATCCTGAAAATATACGGTCGGTTGCCGGGTTGGCGCCCGATTTTATGGGTTTTATTTTCTATGATAAGACCCCGCGTTTTGCCGGAGGAATATCGGCGGATATTTTAAATGAATTGTCGCAAACTGTTATAAAAACGGGTGTTTTTGTAAATGAAAGCTTGCCGGTCATCAATTCGTTAATTAATAAATACGGTTTTAATGCCGTACAACTGCACGGCAGCGAAAGCCCGGAGTTTTGTGCTGAATTAAAGGATAAGGTGAAAGTAATTAAAGCTTTTGGCGTGAATGAAGATTTTAATTTTGAACAATTGAAATCTTATGCCGGAAATGTAGATTTTTTCCTGTTCGACACTAAGACGCCGATACACGGCGGTTCGGGTAAAACTTTTGATTGGGGATTGCTTGATAAATACCAATTGGAGGTTCCGTTCTTTTTGAGCGGCGGAATAAGCCCGGAAAACCTGGAAGAAATAAAAAAAATAAAACACCCGCGGTTCTATGGCGTTGACCTGAACAGCCGTTTTGAAACGGAGCCGGGATTAAAAGATATAATGAAATTAGAAAAGGCATTTGAAGTATTGAAAACATTTGACACGAATGAAATACGGAGTTAACGAATTAGGCTATTATGGCGATTTTGGCGGGGCATATATACCCGAGATGCTTTACCCCAATGTGGAGCAATTAAGGCAGGAATACCTCAAAATTATTGAAGATCCGGGCTTTAAAGCTGAATTTGAAGAATTGCTGCGCGATTATGTTGGCCGGCCTTCACCTCTATATTACGCCAAAAGATATTCAGAGAAATATGGCGCAAACATTTTTTTCAAGCGCGAAGACCTTAACCATACAGGTTCGCATAAGATTAATAATGCTATCGGGCAAATATTACTGGCACAGCGTTTAGGTAAAAAACGCATTATTGCCGAAACAGGCGCCGGTCAGCACGGTGTGGCAACTGCTACAGTTTGTGCCCTGAAAGGTATTGAGTGCATTGTGTATATGGGCGAAATAGATATGGAGCGACAGGCGCCAAACGTTGCCCGTATGAAAATGCTTGGTGCTAAAGTGGTACCTGCAACCTCTGGCAGTAAAACCCTGAAAGATGCTACCAACGAGGCTCTGCGCGATTGGATAGGTAACCCGGTTGATACCCATTATATTATTGGTTCGGTTGTCGGTCCATACCCATATCCGGATATGGTGGCTAAATTTCAATCCATCATCTCGCTTGAAACTAAAAAACAGTTAAAGGAGCACACGGGCAACGAATTGCCGCAATATGTATTGGCCTGTGTTGGTGGTGGCAGTAATGCAATGGGCATGTTCTACCATTTTTTAGATGACGAAGCTGTAAAGCTGGTAGCAGTTGAAGCAGCCGGAAAAGGCGTTGACAGTGGCGAATCTGCAGCAACCACATTTTTAGGTCGCGAAGGCGTTTTGCATGGTAGTCGCACTATCCTGATGCAAACAGATGACGGGCAGGTGGTTGAGCCATATTCTATTTCGGCGGGTTTGGATTACCCAGGTATCGGTCCTCAGCATGCGCACCTGTTCAAGATAAAGCGGGCAGAATATGTGAGCATTACCGACGACGAGGCGCTTAAAGCAGGTTTGCTTTGCTCCCAGCTTGAAGGCATTATTCCGGCGATAGAAACCTCGCACGCACTGGCATACCTTGAAAAAATGAAATTTAAGAAAGACGATAATGTAGTGATCTGCATTTCGGGCAGGGGGGATAAAGATTTAAATACCTACATCAAGTATTTTGGATTTTGAACCAGGATTTAACAGATTAAACAGATGTTCAGGATGTAAGTTGAAATTCCTGAATCTATTATATTATTAATTTAACTAAAACTCCCTCTCCTTTGGAGAGGGCTGGGGTGAGGCCATGAACCGTTTACAAAACCTTTTCAATACAAAAAAGAACAACCTGTTATCCATTTATTTTACAGCGGGTTATCCTGATTTAAATTCCACACTGAATATTGTTGAAGCGCTTGAAAAAGGCGGTGCCGATTTTATTGAAATAGGTTTTCCTTATTCTGATCCGGTTGCCGACGGGCCTACTATACAGCATAGCTCCGAACAGGCGCTGCATAATGGCATGACGGTACACTTATTGTTTGAGCAACTAAAAGACCTGCGCAAACATGTAAGCATTCCTATTCTCCTAATGGGGTATCTCAATCCGATTGTTCAGTTTGGAATTGAAAAATTTTGTAAAACAGCTGCCGGGGTTGGTGTTGATGGTATTATTGTACCCGACCTGCCAATGTATGAGTACGAAAATATGTACTCCAGGCATTTCATCGACAATAATTTAAGTAACATCTTCCTCGTAACGCCGCAAACGTCAGAAGAACGTATCCGTAAGATTGATGAATTGAGCAACAGCTTTATCTATTTGCTTTCTTCGTCATCCATTACAGGCGGCAGTTTAAATGTGTCTACAAATATCGAAGATTATTATCGCCGTATTAAAGCCATGAACCTTAAAAACCCTGCGGTGATCGGTTTTGGTATCTCAAACCATTCAACATTCCAAAAAGCGTGTGAGTACGCCGCCGGGGCTATTGTAGGTAGTGCGTTTGTTAAATTCCAGGCTACTAAGGATTATGTTGAACATATTCCTGACTTTATTAATTCTATAAAATATTAATCTCAC
>JBQCIS010000384.1:0-4070 GCA_051953515.1 Mucilaginibacter sp. | reverse complement strand
TAGTTGGTTTATACGTTTTTTTAATGTTTAAAATATTATTTGTTTTTTTTTTATTTGTTGTTTATTTTTTATGGTTGGTGGCGGTGGTACACCGCCACCAGGACATATTTAAAAATTTCTTTACCTTATCCCCCGAGGCGGTGTCTCCACCGCCGATAACAAACAATATTGCTCTTTTAAAACAATCATTTGTTAAAACAGTACTAATAGTCATGCTTACCGGTTTCCTAATTTAGTGCTGTGAAAAAGATCATTCAATACCTTGCTCTCGCCGTGTTTATGGGCATCTCGATATCAACTTTTGCGCAAACCGGCTTTGTGCGTGTGGAGGGAACGCAATTTACTATCGACGGTAAACCTTACCGTTATATCGGCGCTAATTACTGGTATGGCGGCCTGCTGGCCACCAATGGCGAAAAAGGCAAGCAGCGCCTTAAAACCGAGCTCGATTTCCTGAAAAAACACGGCGTTACCAATCTGCGCATTATGGTAGGAGCAGAGGGATTAACTACCTATAAATTCCGTGTGCCAAGCGAAAAAGCATTACAGCCAAAACCCGGCGTGTTCGACGAGAAGATAATGTACGGGCTTGATTACCTGCTGAACGAATTGGGCAAGCGCAATATGAAAGCCGTGCTGCACTTCACCAATACGTGGGACTGGAGCGGTGGTCTCGGTCAGTACCTGCAGTGGAATGGCTTTGGTCCGCAGCCGCACTCTAAGTATGGCGGTTACACCTGGGATGCCGATATGCATTATACCAGTCAGTTTTATACTTGTCAGAAATGCATGGATGAACTGGATACTTACATTAAATATGTATTGCACCGTACCAACCACATCAACGGAAAAAAATATGTGAATGATCCGTCAATAATGGCATGGGAGATCATCAACGAGCCGCGCCCGATGGAAGTGAGTGCGAATGGCGCTTTCCTGGCATGGATGAAGCATGTTTCGGCATTGATCAAATCGATAGATCATAATCACCTGCTTACCACCGGCAGCGAAGGCGATATCGCTTCAGCTAATGATATATCCATCTACAAAAAGATCCACGAGGATAAAAACATCGATTACCTTACCATCCACATCTGGCCAAAAAACTGGAGCTGGTTTAAGGACACATCTATCGTAGCAGGTTATCCGAATATCATTTCAAACGCAACAGCTTATATCAGCCGTCATTTGGCTGTTGCAAAAGAGTTGAATAAGCCGCTGGTGATTGAAGAATTTGGCCTGCCGCGTGATGCACATTCTTTCAGCATCAAAGCAACTACTAACATGCGCGATAAGTGGTACAGTTTTGTTTTTGGCACCATGATGCAGCATAAGCAGATAGCAGGCGCTAATTTCTGGGCATTCGGCGGTATCGCCCGGCCAATCCCCGGCCAGATATTCTGGAAAGATGGCGACGAGTTTATGGGCGACCCGGGAGGCGAGGAGCAGGGCCTGAACTCGGTATTTGACAGCGATGCCAGCACCTGGCGGGTGATTAGCAAATACGCACACGCGGCGGAAAAGAAATAGTTCTGCGTCAACCTAAAGCCCTGCATCGAAATTGCCCGCAATAATGCGGTTGATAAATCATACATTTGAGTATGGAGATAGCCGCGGCTTTAGATATGTTCAGGCAGGCATTGCTGCCCTACGTTGAGTTTAACGAGGCCGAATGGATCGTTTTTACGCAGCACCTCAAATTCAGCCTGCTGAAAAAGAAACATTATTTTGCCGAATATGGTAAGGTTTGTGATAAAGCAGGTTTTATTGTTTCAGGTGCGGTACGCTATTTTCATGTGAAAGACGGCGAGGAGATTACCGGCTATTTCAGCTTTGCCAACGAGTTTGTAAGCTCTTACAAAAGCTACCTTACCCGCCAGCCGGGCATTACCTACATACAGGCGCTGGAAGATACCCGCCTCATCACCTTTACCCGCACCGATATGGAGCAAATGCTGGCAAACCCGGTATTGGCCTACAAAATGGAGCGTTTCGGTCGGCAGATGGCCGAGCATTATCTGTGTTGTTATGAAGACCGGGTGGCTTCATTCCTCACCCAAACGCCGGAAGAGCGTTATATGGACCTGCTTAATACAGGCAGTAAAGAAGTACTGCAACGTATCCCACAGCATTATATAGCCCATTATTTGGGTATTACACCCGTTTCCCTGTCGCGTATCAGGCGCAGAGTGATGGAAATGGTACGGTAGTGATTTTGGATTTCGGAAGTTCGATTTCGGGATTTATGAATTATGGCCTGTTTTGAAATTGCTGTTCACTTGCTTCAGTTTATAACCGAAGCTTTTGGATTAAGTCAGTTTATAACTGACATCCGAAATCCAACACCTCTCAAATTCTTATCTTTTGTTAACGTTTTGGCCTGTATATCATCCCTAATTTTGGATTAACAAAAACGACAGAAATTATGCATACCATATTAGGAGCCGGCGGAGCAGTAGCCAACGCACTTACCCGCGAACTGACAAACAATAACGAAACCATCCGTCTGGTTAGCCGCAAAGAGATCAGGGCTACCGGTAACACCACCTGGCAAAAGGCCGATCTGCTTAATCAGCAGGAAGTATCTGCTGCCATAAAAGGCTCGGATGTGGTTTACCTTACCGCAGGTTTGGTTTATAATAAAGTAATCTGGCAGCAGCAATGGCCCGTTATTATGCAAAATGTAATGAACGCGGTGAAAGATGCCGGTGCAAGGTTGATTTTCTTTGATAACATTTATATGTATGGCCTGGTTAACGGCCCTATCACCGAAGAAACACCGTATAAACCGGTAAGTATAAAAGGGGAAATACGCGCTGGCATAGCCGAAAAGCTGATGAGCGAAGTAAAAGCCGGCAACATTAACGCTACCATAGCCCGCGGCGCCGATTTCTATGGCACAGAAAACCTGATGTCTTTTCTGGATATTATGGTGATAGACAAGTATGCAAAAGGGCAGCGTGCGCAATGGATAGGCGATGCAGGAAAGCTGCATAACTTCAGTTTTATACCCGATATGGGCAAGGCGATGCACTTGTTGGGCCAAACACCCGAAAGTGCTAACCAGATATGGCACATGCCAACCGCTAAACCGCTTACCGGCAAACAATTCATTGAAATGACCGCAAAAATTTATGGCGTTGCGCCAAAATACTTTACTATTAAAAAGTTTATGATGCAGCTGTTTGGTTTGTTTGATAAAAATATACAGGAGATGGTAGAGATGTATTACCAATACGACCACGACTACAACTTCAACTCCGATAAATTCGAAAAGGCCTTTAACTTTAAGCCTACCGCTTATGAAGATGGCATCAGGCAGCTATCTCAAACGGTTTATAAAAAGGCATAAGTTTAGCTTTAACCGCAGAGTGCACCGGGATTTACACAGAGAGCGCAGAGGTTTGTTTACTCTGTGTGTTCTGTCTCTGTGTCCTCCGTGGTTAAAATTAATGAAGATGCCTATTGATGCGGCTTAAACGATCCGTCGTCAACATCTTTGATGAATTTGATAACGCCATTCATATATACGTGCTGATCGTCCCACATGGCGAGGTGGCTGCCGTTGGGGCTGTACAGGTAGCTGCCCTGCGGCATTTGGGTGCTCATCCATTTCATATAGTTCGGGTCCATCGTATCGTATTTAGCGCCGACGCATAGGGTGGGGACTGTTATTTTTCCCAGGTCCTTGCTTCGGTCCCAATGGATCAGGCGGCCGCCGGTTTTAAATTCGCTTGGGCCCTGCATCATAGTATAGATCTCATCGTTTACGTGCTTAAAGCTGCGCCACAGCGGGTCGGGCCAATCGGCGAGGCGGCAAATGTGCTGGTGGTAATATTCCTTCATTACCAATGCCTGGTAACTACTATCCTTATATTGCCCTTTAGCCTCATAAGCCATCAGCGAATCCACCAATGATTTACGCATCTGACTGCGCAGTACACCATTGTATTTTTCATAAGCCGGTATGCTGGCCATCATGTTGCTGATGATGAGTCCTTTTAAATTTTTCTGATATTTAAGCGCATACTCCATTCCCAGCAGGCCGCCCCACGAATTGCCCAGTAAAT
>JBQCIS010000383.1:0-15269 GCA_051953515.1 Mucilaginibacter sp. | reverse complement strand
GTACTTTTTGCCGATTACGACCGCGGTTATACCATCATTGAATTTATAGGAGAATGGAACGACGCCATCAGCAACGACATTATGCTGATGAAACGCGAGCTGTTAGACCTGATGATAGACCAGGGCATCAACAAATTTGTGCTCATTGGCGAAAACGTACTTAACTTTCACGCTTCAGACGATTGCTATTACGAAGAATGGTTCCAGGAAGTGGAAGACGGCTGGATAGCGGGCATTAACTTCCGTGAGCACGTAATAGAAGAGTTTAAAAACAACAATATCGACTATTACATCAACTTCGGCGGCCAACTCGATGACTTAAGCTGGCGCGGGTTAAAACCCATCCAGATGTTTAAAAAAGTAGAGGAGCAATTGACGAAGCGGTTGAATTAGAGGTTAGGATACCCTCAACTACCATGTCATTGCTCTAAATTGTAAACAATGCATACTTTTATAAGATTTCTCTTCGCTGCCTGCCCATCATCCCCGGCATCGCTCATCAAAATGACAGTAAAAGGATCATCGCCCCTAAACCAATTTTAAATTTCCTTATCTAATCAGTAAATTTGTATAATTACAATTGTAAATTCTTTTAATTAAAAATGGAAAATAATAATCCCGACTACGTTTATCAGAACGTAATACAATTAGATGATGCAAGTGCATCACGTAAGTTTATTGCGAAGGTTTTCACCTGGATGTTTGCAGCATTGGGTATATCTGCCTTCTGCGCTTATCTATTCGCAAACAATTCATCTTTATTACAACTTCTTGTCGACCCGACTACAGGTGGCTTAAGCGGACTGGCGTACGTTATCATGTTTGCGCCATTAGCATTTGTAATGCTGATGAGCTTTGGGCTTAACCGTCTTTCTTATCCGGTTTTATGCATACTTTTTATTGCCTATGCTGCACTTACCGGTATTAGTTTAAGTTTTATTCTGCTGGCATTTACTGCATCATCTGTACTTGGTGTTTTCATAACAACCTCAGTAATGTTTGGTGTTATGGCTATTGCAGGTTACACAACCCGTACCGATCTTACCAAATTTGGCGCATTGCTTATCATGTTTCTTATTGGTATTATCGTTGCTTCATTGATCAATATGTTCCTGCATAACAGCGGTCTTGATATGTTGATTAGCTATGTTGGTGTTGCGGTATTTACAGGCTTAACTGCATATGATGTTCAAAAACTGAAACGCATTGGTGCAGGCATTGAATATGGCGATGCAAGCTCACAAAAAATGGCTTTAATGGGTGGCTTAACACTTTATCTTGATTTCATCAACCTGTTTATCATGTTGCTGCGCATTTTCGGCAGAAGGCGCTAATCAAAAACAATACTTAAGAGAAGCCGCCCTGCAAGGCGGCTTTTTTATTGCCCCGAAATTATCCTATGATAAGTAAGTGCCCGTTAAATGCCACCCTATTGCATATTACAACATAATTGCCCAAATTTGCACTGCTTATTGAGAAAGACGGAGGGATTAGACCCTGCGATGTCTTAGCAACCTGTACTTACAAGGTGCTACATTCTACTTGATCCGGTACTAACGGAGCAGGAAAGATAAGCGAAAGTCAAATGTATGCCCGACTTTTCGATATAAGCTGTTTTTTTAGATATGAGATGTGAGATTTGAGATATGAGATTTATTGCTCACTATCCGGTCTTGTTTCGAATATCTGTTATTCTGAGATAACAGGATTTTGAGAATATGGCATTTTTTGTCTCATATCTCAAATCTCACATCTCATATCTCAACAGAAATGGATATTAGAAAACATTTAGAACAACGGATTCTTGTAATTGACGGGGCGATGGGTACCATGATACAGCGGTACCAACTGACGGAGGCTGATTTTCGCGGGGAGCGTTTTCATGACCATCCATCAGACCTGAAAGGCAATAACGACCTGCTGAACCTTACGCGGCCGGATGTAATACATGCTATCCATGCCGAGTACCTGGAAGCGGGTGCAGATATTATTGAAACCAATACCTTTAGTACGCAACGCATTTCGCTGGCGGATTACCACATGGAACCTCTCGCTTACGAAATGAGCTACGAGGGCGCCCGCATAGCCCGTGAGGTAGCCGACGAATACACCAAAAAGACGCCTAACAAGCCGCGTTTCGTGGCGGGCGCCATTGGTCCTACAAACCGTACCGCGTCCTTATCGCCTGACGTAAACGACCCGGGCTACCGCGCCGTAACTTTCGACGACCTGGCCGAAGCCTATTACGAGCAGGTGCGCGGCCTGGTTGATGGCGGCTCAGACTTGCTGTTGGTAGAAACCATATTTGATACGCTTAACGCCAAAGCGGCGCTGTTTGCCATTAAACGCTATGAGCAGGAATCGGGCAAAGAACTGCCGATCATGATTTCGGGCACCATTACCGATGCATCGGGCCGTACGCTTTCGGGGCAAACGGTTGAGGCCTTCTGGAACTCTATTCGCCATGCAAACCTGTTATCCGTAGGCTTGAATTGTGCTTTGGGCGCCAAAGAAATGAGGCCGCACCTGGAGGAACTTTCTTTAAAGGCAGACGTATTCATCTCGGCCTATCCAAACGCGGGCCTGCCAAACGAATTTGGCCAGTATGATGAAACCGCCCACGAAACCGCTCATCAGATAGATGATTTTATGAAGGCCGGGCTGGTGAACATAGTAGGTGGCTGCTGCGGTACCACGCCTGAACATATACAATGTATTGCTGAAAGGGCTGCCAAATACTCCCCAAGGAAAATAGTAGAAGTTGCGCCCGATATGCGCCTGAGCGGCCTGGAAGCGGTAACCCTTTCGCCGGACAGTGTGTTTATGAATATTGGCGAGCGTACCAATATCACCGGTTCGCCAAAATTCTCCAAATTGATTTTGGCCGAGGATTTTGAGGGCGCGTTAACCGTTGCCCTGCAGCAGGTAGAAGGCGGCGCGCAGGTGATAGACGTGAACATGGATGAAGGCATGATTGACTCTGAAGCAACCATGACCAAATTCCTCAACCTCGTAGCTTCCGAACCCGACATTGCCAAGCTGCCCGTGATGGTGGACTCATCCAAATGGACGGTGATAGAAGCCGGCTTGAAATGCTTGCAGGGAAAAGGCATCGTTAACTCCATCTCGCTGAAAGAAGGTGAAGAAAAATTTAAGGAGCAAGCGCGCAAAATATTAAGCTATGGCGCGGCAACAGTGGTGATGGCTTTTGACGAAAAAGGTCAGGCTGATAACCTGGAGCGCCGTATCGAGATATGCAAACGCTCTTATGATATACTGGTGAACGAAGTGGGCTTCCCGCCGCAGGATATCATCTTCGACCCCAACATCCTTACCGTTGCAACCGGTTTGGAAGAACACAACAACTACGCCGTTGACTTTATAGAAGCAACCCGCTGGATAAAACAAAATCTGCCGCACGCCAAGGTAAGCGGTGGTGTAAGTAATATTTCGTTCTCGTTCCGCGGCAATAATGTGGTGCGTGAGGCCATGCACTCGGCATTCCTGTACCACGCCATAAAGGCCGGTTTGGATATGGGCATTGTGAACGCCGGTATGCTGGAAGTTTACGAAGAAATCCCGAAAGACCTGCTCGAACTGGTAGAAGATGTACTCCTGAATCGTCGCCCGGATGCTACTGAGCGCCTCGTAGAGTTTGCCGATACCATTAAAAGCAAAGGCAAAGAGATAGTTAAAGACGAAGAATGGCGCAAAGGTCCGGTGGAAGAACGCCTTTCACACGCGCTGGTAAAAGGCATCATCGAATACCTGGATGACGATGTGGAAGAAGCTCGTCAGAAATATCCGCGCCCGCTGGAGGTGATAGAAGGCCCGCTGATGGATGGCATGAACATCGTTGGCGACCTGTTTGGTTCCGGTAAGATGTTCCTGCCGCAGGTGGTGAAATCAGCCCGCGTGATGAAAAAGGCGGTTGCTTATCTTTTGCCGTTCATCGAACTGGAAAAACAATCTGGCGGTGACACAGGTGGCAAAAGTACCGCAGGCAAAATATTATTAGCAACCGTTAAAGGCGATGTGCATGATATAGGCAAGAACATTGTCGGCGTGGTGTTGGCCTGCAATAACTTCGAGGTGATAGATCTCGGGGTGATGGTGCCTGCACAACGCATTATTGAAGAGGCCCGGAAACAGGAAGTGGATATTATAGGCCTGAGCGGCCTGATCACCCCTTCGCTGGATGAGATGGTACATTTCGCCAAAGAAATGGAGCGCGAAAACTTTACCATTCCGCTCATATTAGGCGGCGCAACCACTTCGCGTATACACGCGGCGGTAAAGGTAGAGCCTAATTATTCCGGCCCAACCGTGCACGTACTGGATGCATCGCGTAGCGTTACCGTGTGCAGCAGTCTGATGAACGAGAATGGCCGTGAGGAATATATCCAAAACATTAAGCAGGAATACGCCAAAGCCCGCGAGGCACATTTAAGCAAACGCAGCGATAAACGCTTTGTAAGCATTGATAATGCCCGCGATCTGAAATGCAAGATCAACCTGAATGGTTCTATTCCGCCAAGGCCGACTTTTACCGGAACAAAGGTATTTGAAAGCTTCCCGCTGGAAGATCTGCTGCCGTATATCGACTGGACGCCATTCTTCCATACATGGGAACTGCGCGGCAGCTACCCGAAGATATTCGACGACAAATTTGTAGGCGATGAAGCCCGAAAACTCTACCATGATGCGCAGGTGCTGCTGAAAAAGATAGTGGACGAAAAACTGCTGCAAGCCAATGCCGTGATCGGTTTTTGGCCGGCAAACAGCGTGGGTGATGACATTGAACTGTATACCGACGAAACCCGCACCGAAGTATTGGCAACTATACACACACTTCGCCAGCAGGCCGAGAAAGCGAAGGATGAGCCTTACTATGCACTTTCAGATTTCATTGCGCCGAAAAGCAGCGGCATACCCGATTATTGGGGTGGCTTCGCTGTAACCGCGGGCATAGGATGCGATGAACTGGTGGCTGAATTTGAAAAGGACCACGACGATTACAACAGCATTATGACCAAGGCACTGGCCGACCGCCTTGCCGAAGCCTTTGCCGAAAAAATGCATGAGTTGGTACGTAAGGATTACTGGGGTTATGCCAAAAACGAGCAGTTGGATAATATCGAGCTGATTAAGGAAGAATACCAGGGCATACGTCCGGCACCGGGCTACCCGGCCTGCCCGGACCATACCGAAAAGATCACATTGTTCGACCTGCTAAAAGCCGAAGATAACGCCCACATGCACCTCACCGAAAGCCTGGCCATGATGCCTGCCGCATCGGTAAGCGGGTTTTATTTCGCACATCCGCAATCAAGGTATTTTGGGTTAGGTAAGATCAGTAAGGACCAGGTAGAGGACTACGCCAGGCGTAAAAATATGTCAATAGATACAGTTGAACGCTGGTTAGGGCCGAATTTGAATTATTAAGTTAGGAATAGCGAACAAAAAGACCATGTCATTGCGAGCGGGCAGTGGGATGATGGTGCAGCGAAGCAACCTCGTCATTTTGTAAACGACATGCGATGAGGTTGCTTCGTCGTACCTCCTCGCAATGACATATTTGATAACAGCCGCACAATAACGAACTGATTATAGTCTAAGAAATAAATGAAGATAACCGATCACATAAAAAACGCCAACGGCAAAACATTATTCTCATTCGAGCTTTTACCGCCGGTAAAAGGACGCAGCATTACCGAAATTTATAATGCTATAGACCCGCTGATGGAGTTTAATCCGCCGTTTATTGATGTTACCTATCACCGCGAGGATTATATTTATAAACAGCACGATAGTGGCCTGCTTGAAAAAGTTTCGTACCGTAAACGCCCGGGCACGGTGGCTATCTGTGCCGCGATCATGAACCGCTATAAGGTCGACGCTGTGCCGCACCTCATCTGTGGTGGTTTCACTAAGGAAGAAACCGAGAATGCACTCATCGACCTGCAATTTCTTGGTATCGACAATGTACTGGTGCTGCGCGGCGACGCCCGTCATGCCGACCCTTCATTTGTACCTACACCAGGGGGCCATGCTTACGCTTGCGATCTGCTAAAACAGGTAGCCGATATGAACGAAGGCAGATACCTATATGATGACCATGATGTAGTGAACAGCGATTTCTGCATCGGCGTAGCAGGTTATCCCGAAAAACATTTCGAGGCGCCAAACATTAAAACCGACTTTAAGTATCTGAAAAAGAAGATAGATATGGGTGCACAATTTATCGTTACCCAGATGTTCTTCGACATTAATAAATATATTGACTTTGTGAAACTGTGCCGCGAGAATGGCATCAATGTGCCAATTATACCGGGACTTAAGCCCATCACCTCGTCAAAGCAATTGATCAATCTGCCCAAGATCTTCCATATCGATATTCCGGAAGAACTGAGCGATGCTGTGCTGGCCTGCAAATCCGAAAAGGACGTGAAGGAAGTAGGTATTGAATGGATGATCAACCAGTGTAAAGAACTGGTTAAGTTTGGCGTACCTGTGTTGCACTTCTATACCATGAGTAACCCCGGCCCAACCAAACGAATTGCTGAGGCGATATTTTAATCAGGTTTGCTGGTGATAACAGGTAATTATATATTACTTGGAACAAACATCATTTATATATTTAATTTTTATAAAAACCCTGATCTAATAATCCCAATTATGAGCGACGAAAAATTCCCTCTAAAGACAATCAATCACTGGATTAACCCTGATTATATTAACAAAATTCATACTTACTGCATTCCAACAATAAAATCAAATTCAAAAGAATATCCCGTTGGCAATAATAAATTTGAAATTAGCTTAGATATTTCAATTAAATTTTATACAAAAGATACGAATGTACTTGTTATGGATTCTAATTTTAATCAATTCTATGAAGTGCAATTAACAGATAAAAGTCTTTTGCCTACAGATAGATTATTATTTCAACATAGAATATTTCAGACCTTTGGAGATATCAATCTCTATTTACAATCAAACGTGCCCTTAGGTATATTTGAAATAACACCTCTCTTACTTGCCGGTGGCGAAAAAGTAGATTTAGCAGACGATATTTTCGAGAAACTAACAATACATCTTTCTTAAAAACATGTTCTGTTTCTCCTATTAATTTTCTTTCTGATTTATCTTCGTTTATCCCGTGGTCTAAGATGTATATAGTCTCCTGATAACATCAACAAAGGCGAAGGCGTATTAGTTTAACTGCAGAGGGCACCGAGGTTTACACAGAGAACACAAATCTTTTTTCTCTGTGCTCTCCGCGGTTTCTTTCTCCACTCCGTTATTGGTGTTATCGCCAACAACATCCATCATTTTCAATTTATTAAAACAGCCTTGTATTTCTGGCGGTTATAATTATTAAACAACAATTCCGTCGAACTAAATTAACACCACCATGAATGCAGAAAGCCATGTAATGACATCAACAGGCGAGTTGGTGCTTGATTTTATACAAGCAGTAAATGCCGAAGCTTTTGATACCGCACGTGAATACACCAGCAATGACCTGAAATTTATTGGTGTGATGGGTTCACGCAACGGCGCCGATGCCTATTTCAACGACATGAAACACATGAAGTTTAAATACGACATTAAAAAAGTGCTGGCTGATGATGACGACGTTTGCCTGTTCTTTGATATTAACATGGGGAATGTTACCGTTTTTAGCTGCGGTTGGTACCACATAAAAAACGGCAGGATAGATACCATTCGCGTATTGTTCGACCCACGGCCTGTTATAGAAGCACAGGAGAAAAGCCCCCTAACCCACTGAAGGGGGAATTTATAAGTTTACACTCCCCCTTTAGGGGGCCGGGGGGCTTCTGGCAGCTTTACGTAGCCCAGGTGATATTCGTCTTCAGGCAGCCCGGCCATTGGTGTAATCTCAATACGGTATTTTTCTTTTTGCGCAGGCGATAACAGTTCTTCTATTTCATAAATATCGTCCACGTCAACGCCATAACGGTCGTCGATATGCGAAACGGCCTTGCCAAAATGATTGTACTGATAAAAAACAGTTGCTTTAGCTGCTTTGGTGGCAGCTGCCTTGTCGGGCTTTACGGTCAGTACCAGGTAATGCTGTTCTTCAAACCGGCCTTCGAGATAACCGCCAAGATTCATCAGGAATAATTTATCTGCACTGCTTCCGGGTTTTGCCGCCTCATCGCGGGCAACAATACTGATCTGGTGGCCCTCAACATGCGTTACCTCTCGCCAGGCATCAACATGCACCTTACCTTCGGGCCAATACGCCTTAATTTCGGCAAAAAGGCTTTCGATAGAATCGCCTGTACTTAAAAAAATATCGTGCTGTTCAATGTGCCTGCCGGGAGGTGTGCAGCCTATTAATACCAGTATGAGTTTGGGATGCTGTGCCATACCGCTAAGATAAAAAAGATTTAAAACGCCCTTGCCAATGAAACGAAACAGGAAAGTTTTATTGCCTTAGGATAAGCAGGCATAAACCCCATAAAAATCACATTATTTATACTATTATTTGATTATCAAATAATTATAAGTAACTATACGTTAATTTTTTAACTTAGCCAAACCTATTACAAACTATATGTTACAAAATCGGGTAGATCCTTCGGGGAATATTATCAGTATCAGCGCACGTGGCGCATGGATGGGCAACAGAGGCCAGTTGCACAATGAACACCAGCAAATATTACGACCATTTAAATTAAAGGCATGGCTAATTTGCATGCTCAATTATAAAGACAGGCACCGGAAGGTAATGTCGCCCAATCGCTATACCGAATTATTCTTTCTGGATGAAGCAACTGCATTTGCGGCAGGTCACCGCCCGTGTTTTGAGTGCAGACGAAAGGATTACGACCGCTTTAAGGCATACTGGGTAACCGGCAACCGAAAACACGGCTTTAACTTAAACTCTTCCATCAATAATATCGATAAGGTGCTGCACAGGGAGCGTATTGGCAGCAAAGGCGAAAAGATAACTTACAAAGAGAAATTTAAATACCTGCCCGAAGGCACTTTTATACAGATCGGCGATAAGCCTTACCTGCTTGCCAAAGGGAAATTGCATCCGTGGACAGCCTTTGGTTATGAAACGGCCATACCGTTGCCCGAAACTGAAACGGTTACGGTTTTAACACCCAAGTCTAC
Source organism: Mucilaginibacter sp. (assembly GCA_051953515.1). Classification (GTDB taxonomy): domain Bacteria; phylum Bacteroidota; class Bacteroidia; order Sphingobacteriales; family Sphingobacteriaceae; genus Mucilaginibacter. Next base: position 6,116 of record JBQCIS010000383.1, on the reverse strand, counting down.
CGTAAATGCGTTCACCGCAGGATATAAACCGCAAATGGCCATCAATTAATATTTAATATTTTCATCAGCGCTACGGCCTGGTTTTGCGCCTCGTCTTTTGCAGAATAAAGCAGCGTAACGTTTTTATGCTGATGGATATCAGCCTTTAGTTCTTCCAGTGCGGGCGATTCGCCTATCTCCTCCCGATAGCGGGCCAGAAATCCCTGCCATTTTTCAGGTTCATGGTTGAACCATTTGCGCAGTTCTGTGGATGGCGCGACATCTTTTAGCCATTTATCAATAGACTCCTTTTTTATACCACGCGGCCACAGGCGATCCGTAAGGATGCGGTAACCATCGTCTTTTGAATGTGGTTCGTAAATACGTTTTATTTTAACTGCCATAATCTCCCAATTAACAATTTAAATACCAAGTTAAATAACTAACTCTACATTTGTTGTATATGACCTTTGCTGACAAAGTGATAGCTTACTACAAGCATCTTACCTATACCGGCGCACCACTGCCGCCGGGCATACGTATCATGAACCCTTTCCGCGAGGATGAACAGGTAATGCGCATTACAGAAGCATTTTACCGTAAATACTACCACGATAACGGGCCGCGGCACCTGGTATTGGGCATCAATCCGGGCAGGTTTGGCGGGGGGCTGACCGGCATTCCCTTTACCGACCCGAAGCGGCTGCAGTCGGAATGCCACATCGCTTATACAGGCAAGATCACACATGAGCCTTCATCCGTTTTTGTTTACGAGGTGATACACGCTTATGGTGGCGTTGAGGCATTTTATGGCGATATTTACATCAATTCGGTTTGTCCGCTGGGTTTTACTTCTATAGACGCAAACGGCAAGGAGAAAAACTACAATTATTACGATAGTCCGGCGTTAATGGTTGCTGTAAAAGATTTCGCGATAGATAATATTGAAAAGCAGATAGCTATGGGCGTTGAAACCGATACCTGTTTCTGTTTTGGCACGGGTAAAAATGAAAAGTATCTGCGCAAATTAAATAACGAACACCAATTCTTTAACAAGCTGGTAATGCTGGAACATCCGCGTTTCATCATGCAGTACAAAATGCGCAGCAAGCAATTTTATATCGACAAATATGTGGATGCATTCCGGGATGTAAAATGATATCCATTAAGCAAGCGCGACACATGGCGCTGGCAGAAAGAAACTTTATATATTTTCTCCCAACTACAATCCGGGCCGTTAACAAAACAGGTTACAATTCGGCCTATATTTAAAAAGTAGCACACTACTGACATACCCTTGTCACAAGCCCCTTTCATTTTTGCACCAACAAATCCCTGTATGGCCTTGCATAGGGCCGTTGCAGCATATTATTCACCATGCAAAAATCAGATAAAATGAATCTCATTTCAGTTAGGATCATCACCGCCGACATTAAGCGTTTAACAGCATTTTACGAACAGATAACAGGTATTGCACCCAGGTTTTACACAGAAGACTTTGCCGAACTGCAAACTCCAACAGCAACCTTAGCTATTGGCAGCACGAAAACTTTACAGGCCTTCGGCGGTAATGAAGTGGCAAAAGCCGCCCACAACCAAACTGCAATAATAGAATTCAGGGTAACCGATGTAGATCGTGAATATGCAAGGCTAAATGATTTTCTTAAACCGTACACAGTTCAGGCACCAACTACAATGCCCTGGGGTAACAGATCACTGCTATTTCGCGACCCGGATAACAATCTTGTTAATTTCTTTACCCCAATAACACCTGAAGCCATCAGGAAATTCGATGGTATTTAAATAGTTGAAATTAAAAGCCATCAGCTGGTTAACTGATGGCTTTTAAAGTAGCTCTTAAAGGCTTTTTGTTGGGGAAAGTGACGGTTAAGGTACACTCAAAACCCTTGTAAAGTCTATACAGCAATGCTTATGGCTGATCTTCGTTCAGTTCATTTCCTTTTGCTTTTTTCAAATTTGGTTTATCTTCACTAATCCGTGTTATTCTTAAAGCCATGTAGGGCTTGCCGGGCAGCTTGATTGTTTGGTGCTGCTTATCGTCAAACAAGTAATTGTCCATTCTTCGTGTTTCGAAAGTATTGTTAACCGGAGAGATGGTCATGTTCCAGGTATCAATAATTTCCGCTTTAAATTTAACACCATCGCTCAGCATTGCTTTTGGCAGTTGAAAGTTCCATTCAGTTGGCTGGTCCTTGCCAAAGTAGATCAGGTAATATTCACCATATTTACCAATAATATTCGGTGTGTAATAGTGGTCGATAGGCTCAAATCCGTCCCGCGGGGCTGCTTCCATTATTTTTCTTAGAAAAGCTATACGTGCAGGACTTTCTCCAGCCAATTTTCCGCCTCCTCCTATCCAACCAGTAGGCGATGAATCGCCGTGAGTAGCATATCCGCCGCCAATGTAGGCATTCCAAAAACGGAAAGTTAGTTCTTCGCCTGTTAATTGCCCCCATCGTTTTACAATGTTTCCTTCATAGTTTATTTCATCGTTTATAATAGGTTTTTTATAGATATCGCGTAATAGCGATGTTCCCCAGGGCGCCTTTACCACGTTATAATATTGCAGGCTTACATGGGTTACCCAGGGCTTAGTGTAGTCGTATATGCGGTCGGCATTGTGTACAGAACGCAAATGGTTATATGGATCGTCTTTTTGCACCTCCTGGAAATAACGATCCCAGTCCTCATCAGTCAAATGCCTGATAAAACCATACTCGTTACACATGCTCCACCATATATTGTGATAGGCCGCAAAACGGGCAACCATATACTTAATGAAACGTATATTGGTTTCATCACTCATCATATCAAACCCAAATTTGCCTTTATCGTATGGGCGGAAAAGGATAAGATCAGCCTCAACGCCAATGTTGGCCAGTTGCTTGATATTGTCTTCCAGTTCTTTAAAAAATTCGGGGTTAAATCTGGAAAAATCAAAGTTTCCTTTTCCTGTGCCAACAAAGGGGAAAACATTCAGCTTGCCCGGCCCTTTTACATAAAAATCGCTGTACGGCGGTACCGCCAGCATACGCACCTTATTGAACGGCGATGCCTTGAGCGATTCGATGGTTTGTTTACGTCTTTCAGCATCACGGAACGCCCATTCGTAAATAGTGGTGCCGAAAGGAATATATGGCGTGCTATCAGCATAAGCAAACTGAAATTGGTGGCTCACCCTTACCGGCCCATGAACACCTTTCGCGGCTGGTATACAAATAAATTCTCCTTTCTTTTTATCCAGTTCATCTACATTGCTATTGGTGGTATAGGTCCAGGTACCTTCCTCATCAGGCATAAATCTTATTTTATAAATGCCATTGCCATCATAAAAGCCCTGGGGACAGTATATTTTATTGCCATGCTTAAACTCGGCGCTCAGTTGGGTATTTATAAACGGATCGCCGGCATCACTGCCCTTTAGCACCAATTCAAATACGCCCCATTTCTCTGTTTTATCCTGAGCATTAAGCAGGGTAGTTATCAGCAGTATGGATACAGTAAGAATTAACTTTAACGTTTTCATATAACACGTGAAATTCTGATTAAAAAACCGCCCGGCCAATCGGCCGGGCGGCACCAATAAAGATCCTGTGTCAGGCCATCAAATGGCCGGCAGCAGGACTGTTGCTAATAACCATTTGTTCCAAATTGCTTCGCATTGGTGATCTGGTTCAGGAAGGCGAATGGAATAGGACGAAGGTAATTGATGGCCGGGTTAAAGTTTGCAGCGGCAGTTGCATTGTATTTAGCTAACCTTGTTTCAAATGCCTTTTCGCGCTTTAAAAGCGTCCAACGGGCAAACTCGCCACATAATTCGCGGGCATATTCATCAAAAACATCGTTCATAGTTGCCGTAGTTAACATCATTCCGGTCGCTGTATTAAAATCGGCTGGATTTCTGCAGGCCCGTTTACGCAACACGTTTAAGTATTGAGCAGCCTGTCCGCCGTCTCCGGTAGCATGTAAAGTAGCCTCTGCATCTATCAGGTAAACTTCGGCCATGCGCATGATCATGATATTGCCTAATTTTTGCTGAAAGTTGCCACCTAACCATGAGCCATCAAAATTTTGATTGAACTTTTGCATGGCCGGGAATAGGTTAGCCAAAGTACCGTTGTTTGGCAATCCATTGCCTGCGTTAACTGTTTTGTAGGTACTGCCCGTCGGGTCAGACGGATCGAATAAGTCATCTATATTTACCGTCACGTATCTGCGGGTTGCTTTATCAGCAGCAGTCAGCGGATCTTTGCTCAGGTAGCAGAAGAAACGGTCTTCGGTTGGAGACAGCGGATACGGATGCACGTTTGCATTCAGTGTACTTGCAGCAGGTGTTAAATTTGCGGCATTGCCCGAATGGTCTCCCGGCGCCCATATCTCAGGAATATACTGCCAGGTTGCAAATGCCGAAGCATTTTTAGCATTTACATCCGCATAAGGGTAAATGACCTGGCCCACGTGCGACTGATCAATACCGTATTTGGTACACATGGCAGATGTTAAGGTAACCTGCGCCTTGCTATAAGTTATATTAGCCGGGGATGGAACGCCGCTGCCCAGGCTGTTGATGGCCTGAACGCCTGAATAGTTGCAGAAAGCGGTTTGGAAGGTATTTTCCCAGCGCTTATCATACGTGGCATTAAAGCAATTGATAAGGTATTTGGTGGGCGCTATAAATTGCTGGTTCAAACGGCCGTAATAAGCGTTTGAGGTGTTGGAGTTTACACTCTTTTTCAACAGGTCTGCTGTACCGAATGCATCATCTAACTTAGGGTAGAAAAACAAGTAAAGATTAGGTTTAGCGTTACCTGTAAAAAGGCTGTACGATGGATCGTAAGGGTTAAGGCCGTAAGCAGTAAATAAGGCTTCGGTATTGTTGCGGTTATTAGCAGAGGCAAACACCTGCGAAAAGTCGTCGTACATGCTGGCGCCGTATGCACCCTGATTAGCAATCAGATCATCCGCAACCGCTTTAGCGCGTACCCAGTATGATACCCCATTTTCTGATAAACCCTCACCTGCCCCTTGAGCATATACACGAGCCAATAGGCCTAAAGCGGCTTTTTTGGTTACACGTGCCGGGTTGTTTTGATATGGTGTAGTTCCCAGATCGGCTGCAGCAGCCTTCAGATCGGCTATTATAGCAGCATAAATTTGAGGGACAGGCGTACGTACCGGTGCCAGGCTTTTTACCGGATCATCGGTTAAGCTTAGCGGAATGGCGCCGAAATTTGAAACCAACACCGAATAATAATAGGCTCTTAAAACCTTCGTTTCTGCAACCAGTGTTTTAACAGATGCTGCGTTGGCCGCGCCATCTGTTAACTGTGATGCAAGCTGGATGGTTTGATTACAGTTTTCTACCGATCCCCAGGCAAAATCCCAGATGTTTTTGATAATGCCATCGCTATTGGAAAAATTTTGATAAGCCATAACATCCTTATAAGAATTGGGGCTATTATAAGGGAAGGTCCACAGATCGGTACCCACATCATTAGCTATACAAAACTGCTGGCCGATAAGCGATCCCCACAGGCCGCTGTAGCAATTGGCCTGATAAGCGCTCCAACCTCCAAATTTTGTTAAGGTGGTTTGCGATATAGAAACCGGGTTAAACTCATTTATCTTTTTACAAGAGGTTACGGTTAGTGTAACAAGCAACACGCTTAAGCCGCATTTATAAAACGCTCTTCTGATATATCGATTTTTCATTTTAATATTTTAATGGTTTTCAACTATAAATTTCAGGCTTACATTAAAGTGTCACCTGTAAACCTAATACAGCTTGCCTGGTTAACGGGAACGCCAGACCACCGTTCATTTCCGGGTCATATCCCTTTAAGAACGGACTCCTTGTAACAATCAGCAAATTGGTTCCGGTTCCATATACACGTAACTTTTGCAATCCTATCTTTCTGGCTATAGCGTTTGGCAATGTATAGCCAAGCGTTGCATTTTTAATTTTAAAGAAGGAACCGTCAACATAGTTTAAGCCTGAAAAACCAATCATGGTTGAGCTGGTAGATAAATAGTTCATCACCGGGAAAGTGTTTGATGGGTTGGTCGGGGTCCAATAGTTAAAAGATGCAGGGACTGTTCTGGAAGGGCTTGCATTG
>JBQCIS010000382.1:0-14091 GCA_051953515.1 Mucilaginibacter sp. | reverse complement strand
AGCGAATCGATTCTGGTGACCGGCATTTGCTTCAGCAATTCATTGAACGACATTTCGTTTTCAGGCTGATATTTAATCAATCGCGCTTGCTGTATAGATTCGTAAAACGCCTCTGACATGAGCGCGTAACCATACAGGTTGGGGTGTACATGCTCTAATAATGTTTCGCTACCTAATATTCCATGGGGTGAATGCTGCTCAAAAATTTGTTTAGTATCCACTAAATGAACAAGGCTGTATTTCTGGGCTAATTGCCGGATAACCACATTCATGGCTTCCGGCGCCCGAAAACGCAACATATCAAGCTCTTTTGCTTTATCATAAGCTTGTTTTGCCCGCACAAAATCGCCCGCTTTATACGCGGAGTCGCCTATAGTAAATTGCTGATTAGCCGATTCGCCATTTCCGTCGCCGTTGATGAATGGCTTTAAATCTTTTTCATTGCTCACAAGTGTGCTTAGAAATAAAGGCACCTTGTTTTCCTGCATTAGCTGGCAAAGTTCTTCCATATTATCATGGAATTGCGTAATACCCGCTGTGTACTCTGTAGACTGGTACGCTATTTTTTGTTTGGCAGCCATCCTTTGCATCAGGTTATTTCTGGTGTCAATAGTATTGCCTGAGATGGATCTGATCCTGTTTACCAGGCTTTGCATTAGTTGAACTACACGGAGATACCGCAGCTTTAATATCGCTTTCACCAGAAAGCGATTATTGGCTATATGGCTGGTGGAACCAATTCCCAAGGCTCCATAATATTCGTTGTGCCCCACATAGCACAACAAAGCATCGGGCTGGTACTTTAAAAGCTGTTTACCAAAGTCGACAACCGTATATGAATTTACAGCTGTAAGCGAAAGATTTATGATTTCGAAATGTACATCAGGATAGGTGTGCATCAGGCGAAACTGTAACCAGCGATGGAATGAACCATTATGGAAATACGGGTAGCCGACCGTTGTAGATTCACCTAAAACAAAAATTCTGCAAGTTTTGGGTGGTTTTTGAGCTTTAAATAGGTTTACGGTGCCTTCCGTAGCGTTACCTGTGTCAGAAAAGAAACGCTCGGAGGCATACTTATTCATCACCCAATAACTGGTATCGTCCGGGTAACGGATAAATAAACTTGTATTATGCCCGTAGCCAAACACCCTAAGAAGTAACTCAAGTAGTATTAAGAAAACAAATGGTATGGCTATTGCAATTGCTTTGAACAATCTCAATTTCCGGCGTTTCATATGGTCTGACGACATCATTATAATTCCTACTTTGCAAATCTTTCTTTTGCATTTAAATGCGTTGGAAACCACACCATCATTTCCCCCTTTCCACGGTTTGCCCATGAATTATACGGGATAGCGGTGAAGTCAATAGTTCGGGTATTTCCCAGACTATCAGCCTTAGGCACACGGGCATGCAGAACAAGAACTCCGTTAAGCAATTGAGGCTCAAACTGTGTTTTAAACGTTGTCTTTAACGGTATTGAAATGTTACTTACCTGTCCGTTGTTATCCTTCCATTCGCCGCAAAAAATTACAGGGCCACGTTGAAGCGCAACTTTACCACTATCAGATTTAACTGCCGGATTAGCCTGCACCTCTTTAACTTCCATAGGCAAATTCATTTCAATATGATCTCCGCGTTTCCATAATTTTTTTAGCACTGCATAACCATTTTGTACACGATAATTCACAGCCTTTCCATTAATCTTAATCGTTACTTTCGAGGAAGTATGGTGTGAAAATGTATATAGGTTTGAAGGAATTGCCTCGCCTGTGCTCCAGCCCGGTATGCGCACCAGTAGATCAAAATTTGCCGACCTTTCCGGTTCTATTTCAAAATTTAGCAATCCTTTCCATGGATAATCGTTACGCTGAATAATCTTTACCTTGTTGTTATTTAAATTAACGTATGTATTGCTTGCAATAAAGAGATTGATGTAAATGTTATTACCTTTTTGCGCATATATATAACCAGGAAGCGAGGGTAAAAACCGGGCCATATTAGTAGGGCAGCAAGAACATTCAAACCAACCGGATCGCTGCGGTTCCAGCGTACCGGATGTGAATCCATTTTTTACCTGCATTGCGTTGGTGTAGAAAAAAGATTTTCCATCAAGGCCAACCCCCGAAATCAAACCGTTATATAGCACCTTTTCAAGTACATCAATATATTTGGAATCGCCATGAAGTAAAAACATTCGTTGATCCCAGAATACCTGGCCAATGGCGGCGCATGTTTCGTTATAGGCAGTTGCGTTTGGCAGTTCATAATCATTACCAAACCGTTCGCCGTTTGGAATGGCGCCAATGCTGCCCTGAACGTACATTTTTTTACCAACCATATTATTCCAGATTCTGTCTATGGCCGTTAAATACTCTTTATCGCCGGTTAATGCAGCTACGTCTGCCATGCCAGAATACAGATACATTGCCCTTACAGCGTGTCCTTCTGCTTCGTTCTGGTCTACAACCGGTTCATCATCTTGCCAATACATCCCATTTTTCCATTCATCATTGCTTGTTTTATCGTAGGCTCTGTGCCCGCGTTCATCAATAAAGAATTTTGCAAGGTTTAGATAAGCCGTTTTGCCGGTTATCCGATACAACCGCACGAGACCCATTTCTACAATTTCATGTCCGGGAGCCACATGCCTTTTTCCTGGCCCAAATGTGTTCACCAGCAGATCTGCATTTTTCAGGGCTATGTCCAGAAAATTTCTTTTGCCTGTAGATAGATAGTAGGCTGCTGCAGCCTCAAATAAGTGCCCGGAATCATATAGTTCATGGCTTAATTCGTTCTCTTTTACCCAACGCTCAGGGCCTGACCATGGATGGGGATGCAAAGGGTCAATTGTACGGGCGGTATATAGATAGCCATCAGGCTCTTGTGCTTTACCAACTATTGCGATCAATGAATCAACGTAGGCTTCCAATTTTTTATCCGGATGTACGGCAAGTGAATAGGCAGCACCCTCTATTGTTTTATATATGTCAGTGTCATCAAAAGGAAATTTCGTGCAGAAGCTTCCTGTATGGGTAGCGGCTAATTGAAAATTTTTTACCCGGCCGGTGTTTTCGCACCTTGCAAACGAAGCGGGAATCGTTACCGTTCTGTTTGTTTCAATTCTGGAAGTCCATAACCTGTCGTTTAATTTAACTTTTGTAAAAGGAACCGGCTGAATAGGGTAGTCCTTCATTTGTGCATTTGCTACACCGCCAAACATCAAAAATGCCACAATTAATCTTTTCATCTTTGTTATAAATTTTTTATTGATAATCCGAGTTACAGCGATTCCTATCGCTTTACATAGATCATGTTTTTTGTCAAATTGAAAAACATAGGACAACCTTCGTTGCCCTATGTAACCAATAACCATTAACCAATTTTGGTATAGGCATGAGAAAGCTGTTAATTAATACCCAGGGTTTTGCTTTAAATTACTATTAGTTTGCAGCGCACTTGTTGGTATTGGAAGCAATGTCCGGTATGCCCCATTTGGCGAATGTGATAACCAGGACAATGTTGTGAAAACACCGAAACGAATCATGTCTTGTCTCCTGTGGCCTTCCTGGTTAAACTCCCAGCCTAACTCATCAAGCATTCGTCCATATTGAATACTGCTTGTATTGTCATGGGTGGTTTGCAAATGGTTTCGCAAGCCGTAGTCATACACGGTAGGCCCTGCTATTTGCACCGCAGTTACTGTGGCTTTGGCTGGATTTGCGGCGAAATCGCGCTGCCGTACCTGTGTTACCAGGGTGGCGGCAGTTGCAGCGTCGCCTAATCGTAACGAACATTCTGCTTTCATCATTAAAATGTCTGCATATCTGAATAGCGGAAAGTCGTTCGAGATCGTCCTGTATTCACCCATTGCAATTTGAAATTTCCCCAAGCGGAAACCATGAACTTCTTCGGACGAATCGACACCCGGAAGCGCATTGATATAGGCAAGTGGCTTGCCCGTATATGCCCGCATTGTGCCCATTAATGGAAGGCCGGCTGCTGAAAGTTGCTGTCCTTGAATAAAATTTTGTGTAAGCCGGCTATCGTCAGAGTCAAAGGTGTTTATGAATTGAGGGATCGCACAAATCCCTCCCCACGGTGATCCTTGAAGATTATAGGTAGCCTGATTTTCCGGTTCCAGTGTTTCCATATGGATAGGCCAGGCAGTACCGTCGTTATTGGTATATGTTTTGTCTTCCGGTATGGAGAAAATTATTTCATTCGAGCCCTGGTTGTTTGTGCTAAAAACATTTGATTGAATTGACTCTAGGGTAAACAAGCCCGAATTAATAACCGTGTTACAGGCAGTAATGCAATTTGCCCAATCGGGGGTGCCAGTATATACCCCTGCATTTAAGTACATTTTAGCAAGCAAAGTCTCGGCAGCCCATTTATTCATTTTCCCATAAGTAGTGGCATCATTCGCAGTATTTAATTGCGGAATATTTGCTGTTAGCTCTGAAATGATAAATGCATATACCTCGGCTCGTGTACTTTGCGTAGGTACAAAGCCTGCCGGAACATTAAATTTTGTAACGATTGGCACATTTCCGAAAACATCGCAAAGAACATAGTAAAAATAAGCCCTTAAGCATTTCAATTCGGCCTCGGTCTGAGGTTTAGCGTTGGCTGATAGTGGCAATAAGCCAGAATCGATTTGGTATAACAGGCGGTTACAGTTACTGATGCCCTGATAGGAATCGTTCCACGCGGTGGCACAATTATCCTCATCGGCCGTCCATTTATGCCAGTGCATCCTTTGATAAATCCCACCATCAACCCATCCGTTAGGACGAGCGGGAATCACCATTTCATCAGCAGAAATTTCGTTGGTTCTCCATACTGAATTCCAGGCAGCAATATGCAGAACCCTGAGGTTTACATAGGGCACACCTGTCAACGCAGCAATATCTGCCTGACTGGGTGAAAATTGATTACTTACTATAGTGGCATAGTCTTTATTGTCCAGCTTTGTACAGGAATTAAATCCAAGAAGGACAATAAAGGAGCTGATAATTAAAAGATATTTTTTCATGATTTCTTGATCTTAATATGGTCTAACTAATTAAAATGCAGCAGATGCGCCAATAGTAAAGTTCCTCACAGTCGGATAGGTCACTCGGCTGTCAACCCCTGGTGCTAATCCAAGCACATTTACCTCCGGATCTACACCTTTGTAGCCGGTTATGATAAATGTGTTATTTGTTGAAAAGAAAATTCTTGGATTATGTACATACTTGCTTTTAAGATTTTTGAATGTATAGCCAATATTTACGTTGTCAATTTTCCAGAAATCGCCATTTTCAACATAATAGCTGTTAAACTCTTCAGGCATGTTTTTATTAAGCACAGCAGTTCCAAAAACCTTGTTTTGAGATGACGCCAGACGGTTATAATTTTCAACTGAAGTATTTTCAAAATATAGCCTCTGCAGGTTCAGGATCTGGAAATGGAATGCGCCGCGCATGGTCACAGAAAAATCCCAGTTTTTATAAGAGATCGTGTTGTTCCAACCAGCATAAAATTTAGGAATACCATTCCCTAAAACCTGCTTGTCTCCAAAAGCATGATTGAACTGGCTGTAAGGCACGGTTTTTCCATTAGGCTCCTGATATATCCAATTGCCATCCTTGTCTACACCTACAACTTTAAAACCATACAGGTCCCCTACCGGTTGCCCTACCTGAACGATATTGGTAAAAGTTTGTACCGGATCTAATGTTGAGCCAGTAGGGAAGTACGGAACAGTAACCTTGTATTGCCCATTAGATAAACTTACCAGCTTATTGGCGTTAGTTGAAAAGGTGAATGTGCTTGTCCATGCCACATCCTTTTGTTTAACAGGAACTATGTTTAAGGCAACCTCAATCCCCTTATTTTCCATTGTTCCAGCATTTGCATAAGTTTGGTTGTAGAGATTTGGAGGGCTTGGAACTGAGTAATTATATAAAAGACCAACGGTTTTATTGTCATATGCATCTATCGAGCCATAGATGCGGCCTTTAAACAAGCTGTAATCCAGACCAACGTTGGTTTCGTGTTTTTCTTCCCATTTCAGATCGGGGTTAGGATTTTGCGTTGGAACAAGCGTCTGTATCCATTGCCCATTATAAAATGTGTAGTTACTGTATCCTAACAATGGCACAGCAAGGAAACCAGCTAATGGCGGCTTGCCTGTTACACCATAACCGACACGCAATTTTAGGTCATCAAAAATATGCTGACCCCGCATGAATTTTTCGTTGGTTATTCTCCAACCGCCCTGAATGGAAGGAAACCGGCCATAAGGCTGGCTTGCTCCATAGAACTGACTTGATCCATCAATCCTTAAACTGGCAAGCAATAGGTACCTGTTATCGAAATTATAGGTTAACCTGCCAAAATAACTAATAAGATTTGTTGTGGCGTAACCACTACCTATGCCGCCCGCGTTATCACCATTTGCCTGCGCAGCGCCAAGGCCTATATTATTATAGCCGAAAAGGTCTGTCGGAAATTCATGATTATTGATATAATCAGAAAAGCTATTATCATCCTGATATTCATAACCTGCCAGCAATGCAAATGAGTGGTGGCCAAAGCTTTTTGAATAGTCAGCAGTGAAGTTAAAATAGTGCTGTACGTCCTGCCCGGAGTTAATGTTTGCTAAGCCATCCTGACCATCGCGTAAGGTAGAAATATTCTCAAAGTTTTGGAATGACTTGTTGAGGTAGGTAAACCTTGTATATGCTGCTGTAGCGGCTAATCGCAGTCCCTCCACCGGCAATAAAGTAACCGTTGCATTATATTTTGTTCTTGCTGCGGTTTCCGGCGCATCGGTATTATAAATATCAGAAACCGGATTCTGGTATTCAAAATTCGTTGTTTCCTGGTAGTAGCTACCGTTTGGCTCCTTTACAGGCGCTGTCGGGTTCATCTTTAACATTTGCTCATAATCATATTGATTAAATGGCAGGGCATTAAAGTTCGTTGTCACAATTCCGAGATTGAATTTTAACTTACCATCCAACATAGTATGAGTTACGTCAATCCGGCCGGTAATTTGCTCATGATCATTTCTTAAAAAAACACCCTGTAAAAATCTGTAATCTAATGATGCCAAATAGCTGGTTTGGCTGTTGCCGCCTTTAAAAGTAAGATCTTGTACATTTGAAACAGGGAACTTATTGCTTATTGCATTTAACCAGTTGGTTGAACTGCCAAGGTCATAAGACTTGGCGCGGCTTCCCGCAGCAATCTCGTTCCTGTAATCCTGCGCCGTTAACAATTTTGGCGCCCTGGTTTGTTGACCGACACTTTCGTCGCCGCTGTAGGTAACTTCCTTAATACCATTACTATTGCGTTTGGTGGTAATTATTATCACACCATCAGAGCCATTAACACCATAGATAGCCGTTGCAGATGCGTCTTTCAAAACTGATATTTCAGCAATATCTTCCGGTGCAACCGTTAAAATGTCACCCGGCACTCCATCTATAATGGTTAACACCCCCTGACTGGTACCGCCAACGGTATTAATACCACGCAGCATTATCTGCGTTGTAGCATTAGGATCTCCGCTTGGATTGGAGACGGATAAACCAGCAACCTTGCCTTTTAACAGTTCAAGCGGATCGGTAACTGGCCCTGTAACAAAATCTTCCGATTTAACGGTTGTCACAGCGCTCGTAACATCTGCTTTGTGTTGTTGCCCGTAACCGATAACAACAACCTCGTTCAAAGAACTTGGAGACGCTTTAAGCTGGATGTTTAAGATGGTTTGATTATTAACCGCTATCTCTTGTGTAACGTAACCAATATAAGAAAACACAATACTTGGATTACCATCTGGAATGGTAAGACTAAATCTTCCCCTGCTGTCTGTAACTGTGCCCCCGGAGGTGCCTTTTACCTTCACGGTTACTCCCGGCAAAGGCTGGTTGGTTTCGTCGGTGACTATTCCACTGATTGATCTTACGATAACTTCATTTGCCGCGGGGTGTTCATCTGCAACTTCATTATTATTAACACTGCTGCTTTCATCCGGGGCTTTAGGTATCTTACTCAGTACTATTTTATCGTCGAAAACCTCGAAGGCAATCCCCCTCGGACGTAAAAGTTCCGTGAGAATTTCTTTTAAAGTCTCTTGCTTTGTTATTAGGTCGACTTGAGCTTGTGCGTCAACAAGACTCGCCCTATAGATGAACTTCAAACCGGTTTCATCTTCTATTTGTTTCAATACTGCACCGAGGGGCGAGTGGTGCACATTAATGTCTAATCGCCGCTCCAAAGTGCCTTGGGCTTTACTTGTGCTGGCGTAGGACACTGCTGTAAATGCAATCGCTATTACTATTTGACTAAACGTGATTTTCATTATCTTACACCAGTCAAAATGGATTTGTAAATAAAATTTCATAATTTTAGATCGTTTGTTTTTTGACAAAAAATGGACATACACCCCCGTTAACGTTTTATAACGAGTCAGTTTACGGGGTTTAAAAGGCATAGGAGTGTCTCCAGCACTCCTATTCTTTTACAAGAAAGAATTGAGGGTGTGTTTTTAGGTTTTTTCCATACGCTTCAAATGAATTAGGTTGTTTATAAATTGGTTATTGATTTGTGGTCAGCGTGATATCTTTCCCATTGATAACATAGGAAACATTTAAAGCCCTTTTCATTATCTCCATTATTGCAGGCAGGCTTTCGTTAGTAAAATTGCCAGTAAAGAAATCTGAATTTATTTCCTTGTCACCGGACTTTAAGTTGATATTGTACTTGCTGTTCAACACAGCGAACACCCGGGGCATTGGCTCATGATCAAAAGACACGCTCTCCCGCCTCCATATGGTCATCGACTGGTCTTTTATTTCCATGCTTTTTTTCAGGTGTAATGCCCCATTGTCATGGGTCGCCTCCTGGTTCGGATACAACATTACCTCTTCTAGTTTATCATTCTCATTAGGATTGGAACCTGCACCAGGGATACTTACTGAAACTTTGCCGGTAACAACGTCAACTTTTGCTCCGTCATTCCGGAAAGCCCTGATACGAAAGCTTGTGCCCCACACCTTTGTAGTTACAATACCGCTTTGAATTGAAAACGGCCTTTTATGATCTTTGGTGACTTCAAAAAAAGCTTCACCTTCCAGTGCTACTTTCCGGCTTTCTTTAGCAAAGGATTTCAAATACGTCAATCTCGAATTCGGGCTTAGCCATACTTTGCTTCCATCAGACAAGGTGATCTTTTCGATAGATTTTGTTGTATTAATGGCAACCAGCTCATTTGAAGCTTTAACAGGCTGAGGACTCTGTTTTTTATGGCCGATTAAAATACCTATAGCAAGCATCGCCGCTATGCCGGTGCTTACGTAATACCATAACTTTCTGGTGCCGCTGCCTGAATTCTCGGGGTACGATATTTCCGCATCACTAATTTTTATTCTGATGCTGTTCAGCATTGAAGTCCGGAGAGCTTCCTTTTCATCTTCAGTTAAAGCAAGGTCCGCATCACCGTGTGATGTATACCAGCTATTAATTTCGGCAATCTCATTATCATTACAGAGACCTTTAAAATATTTTTCCAGGATTTCCCCAGACGGTTTCTTTTGCATTGGAGTTGATTAAAATAATTGTGCCTATATATAGTAAGTAACCCAAGTAAGAGATATCCCCTACTTGAAATATGTTTTTTTTAAAAGATATTTGAATAATATGGTCTTAGAGACCAGAGATCATAATTAAAAACAGAAGGAGTAAAGTATCGATGTTAACCCGTAGATACCGGAGTGCTTTAGTTAAATGATTCTCTACAGTTTTTTCGGAAATATCAAGCTGCCTTGCTATTTCTCTGTTGGATTTATATTCTTTGCGGCTAAGCTCAAATACCGAACGACATTTCGGGGGTAATTTATCCAGTTCGTTATTAACGCTTTCCACTAATTCCTTACAATTGAGATATTCTTCGGTGGAGTTACTGGAAATGTTATTGGCTAAAAGCAGGATTTCACTGTAGGCGAGGCGCACCGACTGTGCTCTTAAAAAATTCAGCACCGCATATTTGACAGACGCTAACAAATACCGTTCTAACGTCGAATGGATTTTGAGTTGAGCACGATTGATCCACATGCTTGTAAATAAATCCTGCGTTATTTCTTTCGCCGCCTCTTTATCTCTCAGTCGGTTATAAGCAGCTGTGTATAATTTCTGCCAATACCGGTTGTAGATCTCTTCAAAAGCCGCCATGTGATTTTGGTCGAAAGCTTCGAGGATTTCATCATCTGAAAGATTACGCAAATTCACCATATCTTCTAAAATCAAACATGCTATACTCCCTTTAACCACTGCATTTCAAATTTGAAAAATTGCAAGTTATTATTAATGTTAAAATAACAATTAAAATATTGGCTGCTTTTGCCCTAAATTAATCACTTTTTAAATTTGTTAAGGCAAAACCAGAAACTATTAAAGTGCGTATACGGTTTATAACTATTACTAAGTAAAATACTTTTTTTGAAAAAAGAAAGAACAAATGAAAATAATTGTAAATTAAACACTAATTTAATTTACAATTTTTAATGCTTTTCTTAAAAAATACGTTTCATCATATATGGAAGCTATATTACATATATGACCATGAAATATATGGCCACCGTATTGCCGTCAAACATCATTTTGCTCTTACATTCGTTCGTTTAAAGTCGGCGCAAAGGCACCACCCCTATTTGCAAAACTAAAATTCGTTGCAGGATATTACTGTTTTAATTGGCGAAATTATAAAGAGCATGTAGACGAATTAAAACGGAATTTACGTCCAGATAGTCAAATCCTATTCTCTGCAAAATTATTCTTTTTCACTACACTTGATTTATAAAGACGCCCAGATACATATAAGTATCATTGTGCGGGGCGTTCTTATTACAAAACGGCTTCCGACTCATCGAAAGATATTCGGATATTACGTTACATTATCAAAAGCGCAAGCATATTAGGCTGTCGATAATTAAGCAAAAGATGGATGAGGAACAAAATCAAAGATTCTTGAAGCCCTAATCGAAAGTCTACAAAAGTTTAAATTGTTACAAATAAGATGCCTGGAGACTTCTTTACAAATACTATTAATACGTTAAAAGCGATCTCGACTATCGCCGAAAACATTGAAAAAGATATTGATTTTTCGATTGATAAAATTATCGTAGCATCAGATGCTCTTAATCAAATGGTAAAAATAATAGAAACGGAAATTGAATATAAAGAAGTAACGGGCAGATGGCCATGGGATTGCTTTGATAACCAAATAAAAAACAACTGAACAACTTGCATTAATAATTTAATGAAAGTTCCTACCCTTGTGGAAAGCCCCTTCAACCGGCACGGTGGAACGCCCATCATAATCATACGGCTTAGTGGTTTCATCACTCCGCGCCAGCGTTTGAGGCATGTTATCAGTGCCGACTGATGTCAAGGTTTGCAACAATGAACTAAGGTTGAAACATCTTCGCACTACCAAGTGCATCACCCCTTCTGCAATCTGAAGCTTTCCCGTCACCATTAACAGTTTTGATTGCACGATCTCCTTACGGTAGCGGTCAAACAGTTTCTCCCATACCACAAGGTTTGCTGAACCTGTCTCATCCTCCAGTGTCATGAACAAAACCCCCTTTGCAGTACCTGGCCTTTGCCGAACAGTGATCAAACCTGCAAGGCGTACATCGTCGCCATCTTTGAGGTTTGCCATTTCGCAAACCCTGATGTTGCGCATGTGGCTTAACATAGGCCTCACTAAACCCACAGGATGGTCTTTTAGTGAAAGCCCGGTAGAAATGTAATCCTGGACAACATGTTCCCCGCGTGTCATTGGCGGCAAGCGCACTTCCATTTCTAATGCTGTTTCCGACAATTGGCCATCAAATAAGCCGATAGGTCTATCTGCCAATGCTGATACTTCCCAAAGTGCCATGCGCCGATCTGCACCCAAAGAACGGAACGCATCAGCATCAGCAAGTTTCTCCAATGCAGCTTCAGATACTCCTACTGCTTTCAACTGGTCGACATGGCGGTAGCCCCCCTCTCGCATTGTTGTTAAGAGCATCATATCCTGCTCCTTCAACCCTTTTATTTGCCTGAAACCTAAACGCACAGACAGGTACTTACCTTTCTTGTCTTCAAGCGTATTATCCCACTCTGAATAGTTAACGTCAACAGGTAATATATTTACATTGTGCCGGGTGGCATCTTGCACAATTTGTGCAGGTTGATAAAATCCCATAGGCTGGCTATTGAGCAAGGCTGCACAGAACACATCGGGGTAATGGCATTTTAGCCATGAGGATATATAGACTAATAAAGCAAACGAGGCCGCGTGACTTTCAGGGAAACCATAGCCTTCAAAGCCTTGTAATTGTTTAAATATCCGTCTGGCAAAGTCTTCTTCATACCCACGAGCCAACATGCCTTCCACCATTTTCTTTTCATACAGATGTAGTTTACCATTTGCTTTGAATGAGGCCATGCTACGCCGCAACTGATCAGCCTCGGCTGGTGTGAAACCTGCAGCAACGATCGCAATTTCCATAGCTTGTTCCTGAAATAGCGGTACACCTAAAGTGCGTTTTAGTATTTCTTCCAATTCCGGTTTTGGATATTCAGGCAATTCTTCTTTGTTTCGACGGCGTAGATATGGGTGTACCATGTCGCCCTGAATTGGTCCCGGTCGCACTATCGCTACTTCAATCACCAGATCATAAAACTCACGCGGTTTTAGCCGGGGCAGCATCGACATTTGCGCACGACTTTCAATCTGAAACACCCCTATGGTATCTGCGTTACAGATCATATCATATACCAGCGGGTCATCCTGCGGCACGTTTGCCAATGTTAACTTTCGCCCGTAATGCTGTAATACCAAATCAAAGGCTTTGCGAATCATCGTTAACATACCTAAGCCCAAGACATCAATTTTGAGGATGCCCAGGTCTTCAAGGTCGTCTTTGTTCCATTCAACTTGTGTGCGGTTTTCCATCCTTGCGTTCAGCACAGGGCAAAAATCAGACAGCTTGCCTTCAGTAATCACAAAACCCCCGGTGTGCTGCCCTAATTGCCTCGGAAAGCCCATCAACTGGCTTGTCAATTCTAATACCTTGTATATTACCGGGTCGTTAGGGTTCAAACCCTGATCCCGCAAACGCTTTTCATCAAAGCCCTCCTCCGAAAAATCCCATATTGTGGCGCCAATGCGTTTGATAGTATCTTCAGATAAACCCATTGCTTTCCCTACATCGCGTATTGCTCCCTTGTGTCGTTCCTGCGTAACCGTTGCTACAATGGCAGCCCGGTCGCGCCCGTAATCTTCGTAGATAAATTGTATGACTTCTTCGCGGCGCTCGTGCTCGTAATCAACATCAATATCCGGCCATTCATCTCGTGCATCAGACATAAAGCGGGAAAACAGCAAGCGTGTTTTTGCCGGATTGACGGCAGTAATACCCAAGCAATAACAAACCGTGGAGTTGGCAGCCGATCCCCGGCCTTGATGAAGAATGCCCTGATCTTCGGCAAACTGTGTTTTCTTGTAAACGCGCAGGAAATACCAAGCCAGTTTCCTTTTCTTGATAAAGTTCAGTTCAAACTCTATTTGTTGGCGGTACTTCTCCGGCACAGGGTCGCCAAAGCATGTTTTAGCACCTTCCCAAGTCAACCGCTCCAAACGTTGTTGATATGTAAGGCCATCAACAATCTTTTCTTCAGGCTCTAAGTATTTCAGTTCATCTAATGAAAATTTACAAGCCTCCGCAATGAAATTAGCGTTGGCAATGGCTTCAGGGTACTCCCTGAACAGGCGCTGAATTTCATCAAGCGGTTTCAGAAATCGCTCTGCATTTTTATGCAGTTTATAGCCTGCGGTATGGATAGTACATTTTTCATATATGCAGGTCAACACATCCTGCAACTCCCGCCGTTCTGGAAAGTGGTAGTACACATCGCCAGTTGCCACCATTGGCAATGCGGTCTGTTTTATGCGATATAGCCTTTTAGCATCTTGCCCATAATAGTTGAATGAAGCCGCTATATATAAGGACTTTCCAAAATGCTGTTTATATTCTGCTATAT
>JBQCIS010000381.1:0-11984 GCA_051953515.1 Mucilaginibacter sp. | reverse complement strand
CCAATCTCTAAGTAAGACAGGTCCTGGTGCTTGCTCAGTAAAAGCATTTCTCGGTTATCATTGCTTAATCTTTCCATCGCCAGGTCGAGCGCTTCCAGTTGCTGTTTCTTTTCCAGTTGTTCATCGGGCCTACTGCTGCCGGCTACCTTGCCTTCGTACTCGTCGATCCGGTCGTGGAAGCCATGTTTTTGCTGCTGTTTTCCCTGGTCCTTCAGTACATTTCGGGCCAGGTGGAACATCCAGGTGACAAACTCTCCGTTCCCGGTATACGTATGCCGGTACTTCAACATGCGGTAAAAAACGATTTGCGCCATATCCTCGCTTTGCTCTTTCTGATTGGTCATATGAAATAAAAACCCATACAGATAGTCATGATACCGCTCAAAGAGCAGCCCCATTTTATCCAGGTCGCCGGCTTTCACCGAGAGCATGAGCGCATTATCCGTTAAGGTATTCAATTCGTTTGACGATTCTTAAAATATAGCTGGAAACTGAGCAAAAGTCCAAAGGTTACATGGCAAACTGTTTTTTTTTAATGTTTCGCCAGGTTGTTTTAACTCAAGCCTAACCGGCAGGCACACATGAGTTCGTCCAAGTTACGGTTATTCATTCTACCAGATGCAAAAATCGCTTTTCGGAGCGCTTCGGCCGGACCAAAATCCTGCTCAAAAATGATTTTCAGCTCCAGTAAATGGCCGGGGTCGGATGCTCGCGCGGAAAATGGTGGCACCGTCCGAATTGCTTTTCAGCACATCATCATGCGTCGCATAATTTTTGTTTAATGCGATTTACAATTATTAAAATTCTGTGTACCCAAGTTGGTTGAATTTGTATTAACTTTATTTTATTTTATCCCCCCATCCCATGTCAAAAAACGTAGCCGATCAATTGGTAAGCATGCTGGTAGGTGCCGGTATCAAAAGGATATACGCCGTTACCGGCGATAGCTTAAATGAGGTGATGCAGTCAGGCGCGAAGGCAGCATACAATGGGTGCATGTGCGGCACGAAGAAGCTGGCGCCTATGCGGCAGGTGCCGAAGCGCAGTTGAATGGCATTGCCTGTTGTGCCGGCAGCAGCGGGCCTGGCCACGTACATTTAATAAACGGTTTGTACGATGCGCACCGTTCGGGCGCGCCGGTGATCGCCATTGCCTCCACCATTGCCAGTTTTGAGTTTGGCACTGAATACTTCCAGGAAACAAACACCATCAAACTATTCGACGATTGCAGTTATTACAACCAGGTTGCGAGCACGCCTAAGCAATTGGCGCGTATGCTGCAGGCAGGCATACAAACCGCCTTACACCGCAAAGGTGTTGCTGTCATTGGCCTCCCGGGCGATGTTACCAAAATGGCTGCTGAGGAAGTGGAAACCTCCACCGTCAATTATAACCCGGTACCGGTGGTCAGACCTACGGATGAAGACCTGCAGCAATTAGCCGCCCTGATAGGCGGGCACAAGAAAATAACCATTTTTTGCGGCATAGGTTGTGCCGGTGCGCATGATGAAGTGGTCGCATTATCGCAAAAGCTCCACGCGGCGGTAGGTTATTCGTTCCGCGCGAAAATGGATATTCAATATGACAATCCCAACGAAGTAGGCATGACCGGATTGCTGGGCTTACCATCGGCGTACCACAGTATGCACGAGGCAGACCTGCTGATTCTGTTAGGGACGGACTTCCCTTATACCCCTTTTATGCCTACCGGGTGCAAAATCGTGCAGGTGGATATTAAACCCGAGCGGATAGGCCGCCGCGCCAAAGTAACCCTGGGTTTATGCGGCTCGGTGAAAGATACCCTGGCTGCTTTGTTGCCATTGCTGGCACAAAAAACCGATGACAGCTACTTGAAAGCGCAGCTGAAGGTTTACGCAGACGTGAAGGACAAAATGCAAACGTATGTAGATGACAGCGGCGAAAATGACCTGATACACCCCGAATTTGTAGCCAGTTCGCTGAATTTGCTGGCAGCGCAGGATGCTATTTTTACCGTAGATACGGGCATGTCCTGCGTTTGGGGCGCGCGGTATATCCAGGCTACGGGCAAACGCAGGATGCTGGGTTCATTTAACCACGGTTCAATGGCAAACGCTATGCCGCAGGCCATCGGCGCGGCCTTGGCCTGCCCCGGCAGGCAGGTGATCGCCCTTTGCGGCGATGGCGGCTTGTCGATGCTGCTGGGCGACCTGGCCACCATCAGCCAGTATAAATTACCTGTAAAAATAATCGTATTTAACAACCGCTCATTAGGTATGGTCAAGCTGGAAATGGAAGTAGCAGGCTTGCCCGACTGGCAAACCGATATGCACAACCCTGATTTTGCTTTGGTGGCCCAGGCGATGGGTATAAAAGGTATAACCGTAAATGAACCGGGCGCGGTAAAGCAGGCCTTGCATGATGCATTATCGTTTAACGGCCCGGTGCTGGTCAATATCATGACCGACCCCAACTCGCTGGCCATGCCGCCAAAAATCGAGTTTGAGCAGGTTAAAGGAATGGCCCTGTCCATGACCAAGCTCATCCTGAACGGGCGCATGGAAGAGGTGCTGGATACCGTTAAATCCAATTATAAGCACTTGAAAGATGTGATTTAAATTTGGAAGAAGAAATTAAAGAGCGGCAGGGGTGCAGACTTAAATGCAGCTTTACTTTTTACCGGCATTTTCAATGGCTTGCTTAAAGGTAATTGCCAGTTGCTAGTTACTCACCTCAACAATCATCGTCGCCTGGTACCAGGTATACGCGCTTGCGCCGGGTAGCTTATCATAATTGTTGTTCAGATAAGCCTCCTTGTCTTGACCGGCCGGAACCGGGTTTGGAACCGTATTGACCACCTGCTGAAACGTATTCAGCTTAAAGGCATAAAAAGCCGGATCGACTTCACGCCAGTATGCTGTCGCTATCCTATTGGCAGCTTTTTCATTTTCATAGGGGTCTGCGGTTTGATGCTGGCATGCGCGCCACCAGTGCCCCAGTTCATGAACGAATATCCATTTATAAACACTGGACTCGAAGTAGGCTTGACCGGTCATGCCGTTTCCTGCTCTTTTGGCGGCATTATTAAATAAGTCCCTTGCCGGCGGCGGTAAGGTATTCCAATCGCAGGTATGCAATACGTTACTTTCCTTTTCGTAATTGCCGAAAGATCGCGGGTTATCCAACACGATTTTCGGTGCGTCAAGACTTGGAGTAAAACCCATTGATCTGATTCGTCCTATAAAATCATTTCTCAGGGCAACCAATCTGGTCATGGCCGAGTCAGTGGCCGATTGACCTTGAACCGAAGAGGCGGTTGCCAGGAAAAAAATAAGGACTGGATAAGATTTTTGAAAAGCCTTTGTAATCAACGAGTTCATAAGCTTTATTTTTTAAATAAAAGTACGAAACTTTTCTTTAGCCCGTTGATTTCATGCAGTAATTCTTAGCTTGCGGCACCGCTGTTCGGCGTGGTGATCTTGCTTAAATTATAATGCATCACCCCCTCGTGCTCGGAGCCGGTCAGGTGGCCTTTATCGTAAAGCTCTTTCAAAGTTGCGGACACGAATGCACGGCTTTGTTCTGTCTTAAAGCCAGGCTCCAGTTTGTCCAGTTTCTTTAATACCTCGACATCCGTGCCTTCGCCCAATTGCGCCAAGGCAAAGATCATTTTATTCAATTGTGTGTCGGCCTGATCATAATGTGCGGGAACCTGTATCGGTTTATATTCTTCCCTGAATTCTTCGTCCGTTAACTGGCTCATATTCGTTATGCTCTTTTTTAAAATGTTGACTTTGCTTTTTTCAGCGTTTTCTCCAGATCAATGCCTTCGCCCAACACGCCCTTGAAAAGATCGCCCGTTTCCCTGAACCGCGCGATGGCATTCCGGATATTAAAATGCTGGATCGTCAGCCCCGGTTTAACTTCATCCCAGCTCAATGGCGTGGATACCGTAGCACCAGGTTTGGGTCGCAGGGAATAGGGGCCGGCAATGGTTGCACCCGGGCGGTTTTGTAAAAAGTCCAGGTACATCTTTCCGTTCCTGGCGGCGATACTCCTTTCAAGGCTGGTATAATCGGGAATCTGTTTGTGTACCAGTTTGACAATGATATTGGCAAACAACTGACTTTGCTGATAGGTGTATTTAGCAGCCAGCGGGATATAAATATGCATTCCTGTTGAACCGGAGGTTTTTGGATAAGAAGGTACATCAATCGCATCCAGTATTTCTTTGGTGATCAGGGCCGCTTCCACCACCTGGTCATAAGTATGTTTATCGGGGTCGAGGTCGATCACGCAGTAGTCCGGATTATCCGGCGTTTCGGCGCGGCTGAACCAGGGGTTGATCTCGATGCAGCCTAATGAATTCATCCATAACAGGCTGGCTTCATCCGTGCCGACGAGATATTTGGTGACTTTCCCTTCGTCGGTGACATGGTCAAATGTTTTCGCCCATTCCGGCGCTTTATCGGTTACATTTTTCTGGTAAAAGCTTTGCCCGTGAATCCCGCCGGGAAAACGGTTGAGCGACATCGGCCGGTCCTTCAGGTAGGGCATCATCAGTTCACCCACCTTGTAATAGTAATTGAGCATATCGCCTTTGGTCACTTTATCTTCCGGCCAGTAGAGCTTGGTGACATGATTGAACTTTAGCTGGTGCCCGCAAACGGTTTTGACCTGCGTATCTTCTGTAGGATTCAATAAGGTCTTCCGCTCAGTCGATTTAACCGGCTCCAGTTTTAGATCTGTATGTTTTGATTTTTTTGCTGGCTGCGTTCCTGTTTCCGCCGCAGCCACAGTTTCCTCGGTGGCAACAGGTGTTTCTAATATAACATCTTTAGCATTTTTATCGCTGCGCATCCCCTTAAAGGACGCCTGCCGGAATACCCCATCACTGGTCACTTCGGCAAATCCTACCTCGCAAACCAGTTCCGGTTTCAGCCAGGTTGGTTTCGCGCCCATGCGTTTTGGCCGGAAGCGGGTAGGTTTATCGACGTCCACCTCATAACCAAATGGGCTCTTATCTGTAATGAGCGGCTTGAATTGCGCCATCATTTCCTTTTGGAGTTTATCGGAAAAGCCCGTCCCTACCTTACCTACGAATTGTAAATCTCCCTTTTTGTCATAAACGCCCAATATTAAAGCGCTGAAGAATTTGCCGGTGCCTTCGTTTTTGGTAAAGCCTGCGATCACTACCTCCTGCCGCCGCTGTACTTTTACTTTCAGCCATTCTTTGGAGCGGAGATCGGAAGTATAAACGCTGTCCGCTTTTTTTGCGATGATGCCTTCCAGCCCCATGCGTTCGGCGGCATGGAAAAAATCAATGCCGTTCGCATCAAACACTTTGCTTTGCCGGATGTGATCATTGTCGGTAGGCAATATACTTTGCAGCACCGCCTGACGGTCGCTTAAGGGCAGACCCATCAGGTTCTTACCCTCATACCACAAAATATCGAAAATATAATACACCAGGTTGCCGTCCGCTTCGCTGCGCCAGTTCTGCATGGCGCCAAAATCGGAAATGCCTTTTTCGTTCAATACCAGGAGCTCGCCATCCAGTACCGCATCCATGTCCCACTTTTTCAGCGCCTCGTTGATCGGGTAATATTTTTCGAAGGGCAGGTTGTTGCGGGAGATGAGGGTTGCGCCTTCTTTTTTATCCAATACAGCAATGGCACGGTAGCCGTCCCATTTGACCTCGAAAAGCCAGCCGGGTTCATCAAAAGGCTCATTTACTAATGTGGCTTTCATCGGCTTGATGTTCGCCGGGACTTTGGACTTGGGTGCGGACTTTAATATTTTGGTAATGTCAGCTTTGGTGGTTTCGGGTTCATTGGTTTCTACTTCTTCAGCCAGTTCCTCGTCAGGCACTACATCTTCCTCATGCCCATGCTGCCAGACCTTTTCGCTGGTCTTGGCCATCGTTTCTATGGTTTTCCCCGATAATACGGACTTGTCTTTTTCCGTTACATCCTCGCCCGTAGCAAACTCATCCTTATGTTTGATCATCAGCCAGGCGTTCTCGCCCATGCCATGCGTTTTTACGAGCGCGAATTCGCCGTTCAGTTTTTCACCGTGTAACCTGATCTTGAGCTGACCGGATGCCAGTTGTTTGAGTAAAGCTTTTTCCTGTGCTTTTTTGCCTTTGATGGGTTCAATAGGTTCATAGGTTCCCTCATCCCATACGATCACCGTCCCCCCGCCATATTCGCCTTCCGGAATGATCCCCTCAAAGTTCAGGTAGTCAAACGGGTGATCTTCGACCATCATCGCCAGGTGCTTGACTTTCGGATCGAGCATCGGCCCTTTGGGTACTGCCCAGCTTTTCAGTACGCCATCCATTTCCAGCCGGAAATCATAATGCAGCCGCGAAGCGTTATGCTTTTGCACGACAAAGATCAGGTGATTTTTATCCTTGCTCGCACCGGCTTTTGGCTCGGAGGTTTTTTTAAAATCCCTTTTTTTGACGTATTCTTTCAGGCTCATCTGCTTATTTCTTTAATTCGCGTTTTACGTCCGGGGCATTCGTACCCGCCGCACGCACAGCCGCCTTTAATCTTTCTTTAGAAACGTTAAATTCCTTTGCCCAAAAATCCAGGGTATAAGCATCTTCGATATCTATCGAACGGGTATCTTCGGCCCTTGGTTTTAATTTTCGTTCCATCGCTGTTTTTGACGAAAAAGCCCCTTGCGGGGCTTCTATCGTCTTAAAATTATGATTATTTAATTTTCTTCTCTACTGCCGAGCGCTGGTTGCTGCCGGCTGATTTTTTCGCGGCTTCTACTTTTCTAGGAGTCGTGCCGGTTTTTTTTGCTTCATATTTTAACTCATGTGGCTGCTCTGATACGGAATACCTCTCCACTTTTGTTCCTCTTGTTGCCATAGTTTTAGTTTTTTAGCTGTTATGGATATAACAAATCGGATACCAACGGGTTTTAATTAGACGGATAAAGGTTATGCGCAATGGAGAAATTTAATATCAGTGTATCAGGAACGGGTGAACTGTTTAATTTTCAGGTCGTTAATACAGCAAAGGAAAGCTGCGAATATGAAGTATATTTGAATAACTTACTCGTAGCTGTATTCGAACCGGATGAAAACGAATACATCCACATCTGCCGGAACCCCGGCGGTTTGGGTGAGGAAGTGATCGTGCAGATCGCTGGCCGTATCGAGGCACATTATTTGTAACTCTTATTAAAAATTTTATTCTTATGAGTTCAGCATTTGTCAAAGAAGGGGAATATGAAAGGCTAAATGAGATTGAGCCCTCGCTTAGCGCGCTGTCATTGTTTCTGCGCCGCGAAAACGGCGGCCAGGTGATCCGCGAGATCAGGAGTTTTTACAGCGACAAATGTGGCCGCCATGTCTATGAAATGAGCGATGGACTGACCTATGCTTTAAACGATGAAAATAAATGGGCGATCATCCTGGAGAACTGTTAAATCCACACTTCTTGGCGATGTTTGATTTAGCCAGTCATGAATAGATATTTCTAAACAGGCATAAAATTCAAACCAACCTTTCTACGATATTATGACTAAGCATCGGTATCTAAGGCATAAGGCTTGCAGTTTTTGAGCAGGGTGTCAAGCGCTGCCAATAACTCGTTTAAATCGAGTGTCTCATTGCGAAATACGACTGTATTATTGAAAGCGTTATAACCCCGATGGGTGTACATCGGCGGATGGCCGAATATTCCGCTGTTCAGGTGAGGGTTCATCGCCAGATCCACATAGGCGCCTTGCCGGTTATACTGAAAATATTCTTCCACACGCTCATCGTAATGCGCGAAATGGTTACGAAATGAACGATTGGAAAGCGGGTTGCTGGCTTCAACTTTGAGCAATTGCCGCAGTTCTTCACCGCGCTTTTTATACTTTTTGTCCGGCCAAAGAATTTTTGAGACAATACCTACGGATACCAGTATGGATTGAATGGAGCACCAGGTTTCCACATGGTCAAAATGGTCGTGTGTTGCCCACAAGCGTTGAGCGGCCCGCTTTGCAATTTTAGATTGTAGGACAATCTCACCTATTAGAACCATTTCCTGAAGGCCATTCATTTTCTTAAATTTTTAAATCCCAACTAGTAATAACCAAACTCAGCTTATGATAAAGTTATGCGAATTACCTAAACAAAATAAATACTGACCTACGCAGCCTATTTGCGCAGCAATACCTTTCGCTTTAATATTTATATTTATCAAAATATTACACCAAGCGTGGTACTCACCATTTTTCAAATCGTTGGCTATATAGTGGCATTACTAACTCTGATAAAAGGGGTATATGAATATGGCCGCCAGGTTTCTGATAAACGGGCAGCCCAGTTTTTAGAACTCAGGAAGATCTACCGGGAAAACCAAAAATTCCAAAATATCCTGGAACATCTTTATGGTGATCAGGATTTTAGTACGATACCGGAGTCTGACCGTTTTGAGTTTCTTGGTTTTTTCGAAGATATCGGCTTCCTGCTCAATTCCAAAAAGATCCGTAAGGAAGTGGTTTTTTATATGTTTGGCTATGACATTATCCATGCCTGGCAAAGTGATCAGTTGTGGAACGATGAATCACGTAACACCATCTACTGGAGTTTGCTGGCCGACCTGGCGCAACAAATGATAGCCATTGAAAAGAGAGATTTGTCTATAACCGGGAGCATATCAGGCTTTAAACTATACCACGAAGCGTATATTTTCAGGTCTCAAAGCTTTTTTTGGGAAGCCGCCCGCTTCGCGGTCGCCGCGCTATCCGCTGTAGCTTTCTGCGAAAGGCTGCCGCTGCTATCGCTGCTTCGATAGTTCCTGCGCATACACGGGCTTAAATCTGAGGTTAAACCGGTAGGCATCATGACGGATCAATCCTTTAACCAGGCTTTCCCACCATCATCAATTTTTTAGAGCAAAGATAAAGCGGGCCGCAAGGCCGTCAAGGGTACATAAACCCCGTCTCTGCCGGGGCCCTTGACAACCTTGCCTGCCGCTTTGATAAGGCTTCAAAAAAATTAAATGACTATGGAAAGCCTTCAGTTAACCCTTCAATCTAAACCCGAAATTCTCGCTTATCTCGCTGATCATCATTTCGTTCCCTATGAAAGAGCGATCTTTAACGAAATGCTGGAAGCCATAACCAACAGTAATCAGGAATTACTTGACTGGTTTCAAAGCTTTGGTGACTCGTTCCGAAGCATCACCATGAATGTACACGCTTACCGGAAAGGGCTGGAATTCGGGTTTACCGAAATTAAATTTGATCAATATGGCTGGTTCAAACGCCCTGTTTTCTTTGAAATCGAACATATCAATTTTGGCGATACCAGCCGCTACAGTAATTACAGCACCATCGACCTGGGGAGAGGCCTGAATGGTGTATGGACATATGCCCTTCATTACAGCTATGGCGTAGCCGGCGGCGGCTATGGCTTATCGGTATACGGCAAACAATTCACCAGCCGGGAAGCCGCATTTACTTCCGCAATGAACGATCTGAAAGCCATGATGACCGAAAAGATTGGCAGCACCGATACGACAAATGATAAACAACCGGTTATTTTAGCCACACTGCGGGATATTAATAAGGCACGAATCCAATTGGTGCAATTAAGTTTGTTTTAGATAATAAATAGTTATCTACTGTTGACAACCAACTGAATTGGTTCGGTGTCTAAGTTCAACCTCACGCTTTTTCAAGAATAATTAGTGACTCTCGTAGAGGTGCTTTATTCGTTTGCAACTGGGTGTATTGTTGTGACGATGTTCTCAAATATCTAAGGCAATGGATTCCTTTCAGTCGTAGTCCCAATTCATGACCAATTTCGCCAATGATCAAATCCACTGGTATATGTACGCCAGCATAAGCAGACGTGCTGACTACCAACCATACCTGCCCGCCTTTTCTCATTCTTTCCTTGACATTTTTTAAGATTACGGCAAGATCATCGAAGTAAGCTTCTATCATCACTGGAATTCGCTTATTCCAGAGCTGATCCTTATTTGAAACGATAATATCATGATACTTTTTCAGGTATTCCGCGACGTAAGTGATTTCAGGATTCCAGTCAACTTGAACGTGAGAACGTAAGGTTTTTAGCCGCAGTTCCCTTAATTCCTCATTGTTTCTTATAAAACCGCCCAAAAATAATTCAGGACGGTATATGTCGGTGTAATCAAATGAGTTCAAATATGGAGGTGAAGTGATTACAAGATCATAATTATCTTCTTTAAAGTCCGGATTTAAGAATTGGCCTCTGCTATCAGATAAAAAAATCTTGGGCTCATGTTTTTTGGTGATAGGATTACTATTAATATCCGACGCTATTTTCTTAAATGTTTCGGAAAAGTTTCGTTCAAAATCACTTCCTGCATAAGCGACATCTTTCCAATTTTTTTTATACCGAACGCCCTTACCGTCTTTTTTAACATTAGCGCAGTCCATTGCTGCGATGAGCGCAGCAAATCTGAATAAGGGTTTTTGCTCTTCATCAACACATTTATCTATCGCATTGATAACGCTGGTATAACGTCGAATCACACTGGTATTGAAAAGCCATTTATCAAGTCCTTCCTTAGCGGTAAATGTTGAGAAACCTTCTAACGCAGAGAATGCACCAGACCGGCTTTTTTTTAATACTTCATTCAAATCTTTCATAGACTTATCATAGGGAATAGCCCATGCTTTCGTCTTAATTTCAGATGTAAAGTGCAAAAATGGGTTAACTTCGATACCCGTTGCCGCATGCCCTAACAATGAAGATGTTAACGCAGTGGTTCCACTTCCACTAAATGGATCAAGTATTTTCAGCGGCTTTTTTTTATCTATAGCTCCTATAGCTTCCTTAACCAGTGCTGATGAAAAACCTTCTTTAAAATAGTACCATTGGTGACGAGGTTGTTCTGAGGTCGAAATAAAGTTAAAAAAGTCTTTATTTTTATAAGGTCCATCGAGGACTAAAGATTGTTCCATTGTTATGCGCTTTTACGTTTTGAAGCCGTTTCATTGATTAAATGAAAGATAAATGCGGTACCCCGGTACGGCATTGTTTTGGTTTCACACTCCTTGATTTCTTTCCAATTGCCAGATTCTTGTTCTATAAACACCAATTTCTCATACTCGGCAAGATCTCGGCCATCATAAACAATCAATGTTGCCTCTAAAACGTCAGGATCGGTATCTAAATAGTTTTTTACCTGATCAAATGCATCAGTTAATTTGTTTAACGAATAAGTGGATTTTTCATTTTGTCCCAGCCATTTTAATTCTAACAAAAAGGTATCACCACCATGTTTAATAATCTCAATATCGGTTTTATCTGTACTCAACTTCTTTACTTCAAAATTGATTCGCTTTGCAGTAAGATTGTCCACTAGCCATTGAACTAATGCGGCATGAAATATCTCCTCGGTTTGTCCGCCTCTGAGGATACGTTTCTTAACATCCGCCCAGTGGTCTGTAAGGTTAGTTCGCACCTTTTCGCGATAAAATTCAATTACTGATAATTTATAATCCTCTGCTGGCCGGTTAAATTTCTTATTTAATACCGGTAATGCGGAGGGATGATTCAAATTACGTTGCTCTATGGGCACGCCTTTGGAATAAATAGAAATATCTACTCCATTATGAATCAAAATAATAACGGTCGTATTACTTAGTGAATATGAAGCCACCGAAACGACGCTCACATATTCCATGCGTTCGACTTTCACCAGTTCCATTGCCTTATTCACTACGAAAACATTATTTCCTGACCTGGTTTCGCTCGCAACAGTTGCAACATCAATCTTAACTCCGCCTGTAGATGATTTAAAGTCGTAAGCGATTAAGAATTCCCGCGCACCCAAAGCCGTGAAACATTCCCTTATAAATTGGGTTGTTGCTTTTAGTAAGACGTCGATTTCATCTATTGATTCATTGGGAAAACTCAGCATAATAGCTACCGCGCTGTCGCGGCAAAGTTTATCAATTTTTGCATTCGTTTCGGGTGAGTATGTATATGATCCCATTAT
>JBQCIS010000380.1:0-37469 GCA_051953515.1 Mucilaginibacter sp. | reverse complement strand
ATAGTCGATCAGACAAGGTCAACTAAAAAGAAATACATCCCGCTAAATATTCGCACAGGTGATTATGCTATTGAAGGGCATAAGAAAGTGAATTTTCACCTGTTCTTCGATGGATCTGTCATCGAAGGTTTTATTAATAATGAAGATGCATTTACTACCCGGATATTCCCGGAATCTGTTAATAGTACCCAAATAGCGCTTTTTTCTGAAGGCGGAAATTTAAAAGTACTTAATGGAACATCCTGGCAGCTGAAAAGCAGCAATAACAAAACAGATTTTTAATATGAGAAAGCTTATCACACTCTCCGTGTTGATTGGAACTGCAACCTGCAGGATAGCCTGTTTGGCACAGTCCCCGATATCTTCAAAGACAGATACGGTTACCTATCATGAGAAATATCGTCCGCAATACCATCTTACAAGTCCCAAAGGGGCACTTTTTGATCCTACTGATCTTGTCTACTATGATCATTTATATCATGTTAACAAAGGCTTCGCAAGCAGTCCTGACCTGGTTCATTGGAAGATCGGTGTTCGCAAATCGGTTGGGACGGACTCTGTTCGCGAAATGTCCGGCTCTTTGGTAATTGACAGCCTGAATACCAGTGGATTCGGTGGACATGGCATTCCGCCGTTAGTAGCGATCTATTCCGGTTTACGTAAAAATCACGAGCAGATTCAATGCATAGCTTATTCATCTGATAGCGGCGAACATTGGCAAAACTATAATCAAAATCCGGTAATTGATATTCACTCTACCGAATTTCGTGACCCACAGGTTTTTTGGTATTCAAAGGAAAATAAGTGGGTAATGGTTGTTGCATTAGCCGCAGAGCGAAAAATAAGGTTCTATGAATCCAAAAATCTGAAACAATGGAATTTTCTAAGCGACTTCGGACCGTATGGTGCAGTTAACGGTGTTTGGGAATGCCCGGATTTTTTCCGACTGCCCGTTAAGAATAGACCTGGTCAATTCAAGTGGGTGCTTGAGATGAGTGTGCAGCCAGTCGGAGGGCAATATTTTATCGGCGATTTTAATGGAAGGGAGTTCCTCGCTGATAATGCATTCAGGATAGTGGCTACACCGTCCAAAATTGAGGGGACAGTGATTTTTGATTTTGAAAGCGGCCTAGCTGGATGGGTGAAAACCGGCGATGCTTTTAATGCTTCACCATCTAATGGTCCGTTAAAGGGGCAAAATGCGGTTTTGGGTTATCGTGGAAGTAAGTTGTTAAATAGCTACAACGGGAGCGACGCAGCCACCGGGACAATAATGTCGCCCCGTTTTTACATAACAAAAAAGTATTTAAACTTCTTGATCGGAGGTGGTTTGTTTCAAAAAGACGAATGCGTAAACCTGATTATCGATGGTAAAGTTGTTCGCACAAAATCGGGCACAGATGCCGAAGTTTTAAGTTGGACAGGTTGGGATGTTAGTGCATTTAAGGGCAAAGAAGCTCAGATCCAATTAGTGGATAATCAAACTGGGCCTTTCGGCCATATTTTATTTGATGAATTGGTTGCATCTGATGAGTTAGCGGTTAACAAACTGGAAACCGCGCATTGGCTTGACTTTGGCCCTGATTTCTATGCAGTTCGCTCCTGGTTGAACGGACCGGACAACTTTAAGCAACG
Organism: Mucilaginibacter sp.; assembly: GCA_051953515.1. GTDB lineage: Bacteria > Bacteroidota > Bacteroidia > Sphingobacteriales > Sphingobacteriaceae > Mucilaginibacter. The sequence continues at coordinate 35,834 of JBQCIS010000380.1, read as the reverse complement.
GATATCAATAGCATGGTTGGGAAGCTGGCAATATGCCATTAAAGTTCCGACGAAACCTTGGAAAGGCGGGCATACATTTCCACGTGCTGTTGAGATTATAAAAGAAAAGGATAACTATAGGCTTTTACAGAACCCAGTTAATCAATTGGCAACTCTTCGCGGGGATCATGAAACGGAAACCAATATAACATTGACGGATGTGCCTCATCAGCTAAAAGTTAAGGACAATAACTATGAGCTTTTGGCAGACTTTGGTTTTGTATCTGCAAAAAAATCAATGATAAAATTGGTTTTCTGCGGAAACGCTCAGACAGGTACCATCGTCGCCTACAATGCTGCAACTAAAATGCTTTCGGTTGATCGACGTAAGTCTGGCATAACAAACTTTAGCCCGGCTTTCCCTGCAATATATTCAGCACCACTTGATTTGGATAATGGTCATCTAAAATTACATGTTTTAGTCGACAGATCGTCAATTGAAGTTTTCGGTAACGATGGTAGGGCGAATATCACTTGCCAGATTTTTCCTGAAGACGCAGCCACAACGGTTAGCCTGCAGGCAATAAACGGACCTGTCACAATTAAAAAATTAGATTTTTGGACTATCAATTCTATCTGGCCTTCTATAGCAAAAACAATAAAATGAAAACTTACACAAAATATTTTCTTTCAGCAGTTGTTTTACTCGCATCATTATCCGCGGTTAAAGCACAGATAAAGGATTCGACGGTTTATCATGATGAGTACCGTCCCCAGGTCCATTTTTCACCCGGAGAACATTGGATGAACGATCCGAACGGCATGGTTTATTACCGGGGCGTGTATCATTTGTTCTTTCAGTATTTTCCTGGTGGCACAACCTGGGGACCGATGCATTGGGGCCACGCAGTGAGTAAAGACATGATCCATTGGAAGGAAAAGCCAATTGCCTTATATCCCGATACTCTTGGCTATATCTTTTCGGGAAGCGCAGTTGTAGATAGCGGCAATACTTCAGGCTTTGGAAAAAATGGAATTGTTCCGCTTGTCGCAATATTTACAAGCCACGATCCGAAGGGCGAAAAAGCCGGCAAAAGCGATTTTCAGACAGAAAGCCTTGCTTATAGCCTGGACAATGGTGAAAACTGGATTAAATTCAGCGGAAACCCGGTACTTAAAAATCCTGGTAATAAGGATTTTCGCGATCCAAAAGTACTGTGGTATCCGAAAACGCATAATTGGATAATGACATTAGCTGTGCATGACCATGTGGAATTTTATGCCTCGCCTGATCTTAAGCACTGGAATAAAGTAAGCAATTTCGGTGGTTCGGCAGGCGCTCATGGCGGTGTTTGGGAATGCCCTGATCTGTTTCCGTTGGATTACCAGGGAAAGCAATACTGGATATTATTAGGAAATCTTAACCCCGGCGGGCCCAATGGCGGCTCAGCAACCCAATATTTTGTTGGCCGGTTCGATGGGAAAGTATTTACACCACTGGATAATGAGACGAAATGGCTTGATTATGGACCGGATGAATATGCAGGGGTAACATGGGCTGGTACGGGAAAGCGCAGAATATTCTTAGGATGGATGAGCAATTGGCAATATGCAAACCAGGTGCCGACTAAAAGATGGCGTAACGCAATGACCATTCCAAGGGACCTTAAACTGACGAAAGTCGGCGATACTTTTTTTGTAAAAAGTTTACCTGTGCCAGAACTGCAGCGGATTTCATCAATTGATTTTTCCTCCGCCTTGTTGAAAAGTAAACCGCTGTACTTAAATGAAATACCTAAGCAATGCATCATCAATTTATCAGCAACTACTGATAGAAACTTTAAAATTTCTTTAACCAATTCCGCAGGGGATCAGTTGCATATTGGATTTGACCGTGCTACTAACAGATATTTCATCGACCGGACGCGTTCCGGCTCGAATGACTTCAACCCTGAGTTTGGGAAAGTTGTTCATTATGCTCCACGCTTTTCAAAAGAAACGAACGCCAAAATAACTATAGTTGTAGATCAGTCCTCAGTTGAATTGTTTGCGGATAATGGCTTAACGGTAATGACATCTGTGTTCTTTCCTCATCAACCCCTTAATAAACTGACAATATCTACGGATGGTGGTCTGATAAAAAATATACAGGTCCGAAAATTGGAATCTATCTGGAAATAAAAATAAAAATTCACGAGTTACTACAGTATATGAAGCAAGGCTTTTTGATCGATATGGACGGTGTTATTTATAGTGGTGAAGAACTAATTACAGGTGCCGATAAGTTTATATCTACGTTACTTAAGGAAAATATCCCGTTCGCCTTTATGACGAATAACAGCCAGCGAACGCCGCTGGAAGTAGTAAGAAAACTAAAAAGACTGGGGATCGCCGTCGAAACAACCCATATATATACAAGTGCCATGGCTACCGGAAAATTCTTGGGCGATCAAAGCCCCAATGGTACCGCCTATGTCCTCGGTGAGGGGGGCTTGTTAACCAGTCTGCACGAAAATGGCATCACTTTGGTCGATTCGGATCCGGAATACGTGGTGCTTGGAGAGGGTAGAAATTTTACGCTTGAAATGGTTCAACGGGCGGTGGACATGATACTGGCGGGTTCCAAATTTATAACAACTAATCGCGATCCTTCTCCAAAAAAGCCAGGCTGGAATAACTTAGGTATAGCGGCAACGACGGCTATGATAGAGGAAGCAACAGGACGAAAAGCATTTGTGACCGGTAAACCCAGTCCCGTAATGATGAGGTCTGCGAGGAAGTTTCTTGGCTTGGAGACTGCTGAAACCACTGTCATTGGCGATACGATGGAAACTGATATTCAAGGCGGGGTACAAATGGGGTATAGGACAATATTGACGCTATCCGGAATTACGCGGAAAGACAGGCTAGGGTATTATGCTTTTAAACCGGACCTTGTTGTTAGTTCGGTGGATAAAATAACGTTTCCGCTCAAATGGTCAGTATAGCCAATATCCACTCATTCGTTGTATGGCTTTAAATATAATAAAACACCCATTGGATGATTAGCCGGAAAATGCAATTTGCAGGTAAGCGAAAAATCCTAACTAAAAAACGTCCTTGACAATGCTGTAAGCGGAACCAATGTTTGGGACGTCAAATAATAGCCGCATGGCTTGAAGTTATAATGATTTACGATAATACAACCTGAAATTATTGATAAAATCTAAACTTATGGCAAAGCTTTTTATAGTCGGATTCCCGCGCGAAATGTCCGCGATCAAACTTTTAGAAATGTTCAGTCTCCACGGCATTGTTAAAACCATGACCAATATCACCGACAAAGAAACAGGAATGCCAAAAGGATATGCTTTTGTGACGATGCGAGACAATGCCGGGGCTTTGAGGGCAATAGACGCGCTGAATGGTGTGAACATCAACGGTAGGACGCTGTCTGTTCGTTTTGCCCATGGACACGATCTCGCGTCCTTACAATAGCTTTTCCGGCATTTCTGAAAGTTCGTAAAAATTAATAAGATTCTAACAGCCTGTCAGCCTCATTTTGGACAGGCTAAGGTGATTGCAACCTAAATCCTCAGTTTTTTCATAAATAAATAACGTCACTACAATAAAGCTATCCGGATAAAAAGTGCAGACCTGAGTGATAAAATAAAGCCAGCGTTGCGCTTTTTCCAGAATCAATTATATTATTCTTTATTCACGCCCGGCGGTTAGCTTATATACAGTGACCATAATGTAACATTAACCGAGAATTTATGTAACCTGAGCATAGATTTTCTAAATATATGGTTAGCCTTGTTTTTTTAAAATTCTGTTAATCAATAGATTATGTATTGATACAAATTTTGAGAATTTTGAGACAAAATTCGTCACATTGATCTTGTATCAGGCTTTACCTTGCTATTTATAATCCAATAATTAACCTTTTATTATGAATAGCTTATCAGTCGTGGCGCCGCCCAGGGTTGTTCTATTGTGCAAACTTTATTCTATTTCATTACCGCCATAATCTTGCTCGCATTGCATTGCTGTCAGGCATATCGCTGAATGGCAGCCCATCTTAATTCTCCATCAGGTAAATCATCTCACCTGATGTTCTCCTCGATACTCATGCATACATCACTATTAAACCTATCTTAAACCATAAATCATGAAAAGAATCACTTTACTGGTGTCTTTTTGCCTGTTCTCGTTAAGGCTTCTCGCGCAATCACCGGTAATTTACTTCAAATTTGACGAAACAAACGGAACAAATACAGCGCACGATGAAATAAGCAATACAAACCTTCCGATATCCAACCAGTTCAATAAACCTGAAAGAGTAATTGGAGTGACGGGCAACGCACTCCGGACAGACGGCTTTTCTACCTGGATACAAACAAACAAGAATTTAGGCTTGACGAATTCCTTAACATTGGAAACGTGGCTGGTACTCGAAAGTTACCCTTCAGATGTTGAAGTGCCATATGCAAGCTTGACACCTTCGGCAATTGTCAGTCAAACAGATGGCAACAATGGATTCGCGCTATTCATCAATACCTTCGGCGTTTGGTATCTGACCGTAAATGTTAACGGAACGAAATATACCTGCCAGGCGCCAGCAGCAATGCCGCTTTATTCCTGGAATCACGTTGTAGCTGTTGTTGACGGTACCAATGGAGCCATCAAATTGTACCTGAATGGTGCGCAGGTCGCAACTACCACAATACCTGTAAATGGTACCATTAATGTCTCAACCAACCCGCTTATTATTGGTAAAAGCAATATAGATTTAACAAGCGGAATATTTTTGGTCAATGCGTTAGACGGTACCTACGATGAAACGAAAATTTATAATAGCGTGCTTTCCCCAAATACAATTTCGTCGGATTATTCAACAGGCAGCTCAACTATTACAACCACAGGGGATCAGGCCATCGCTGTATCGCCAACCCGATTTACTAACGATTTGCAAAGACCTGCATTTCATGCATTGCCGCCGGCAAACTGGACAAACGAACCGCATGGCATGGCTTCCTACAACGGCACCTATCACCTGTTCTACCAGCGGACACCGAACGGCCCATTTAAATACGAAATGCATTGGGGACACATGACAAGCACCGACTTTGTCCACTGGACGAATGTCAGGGATGCGATTTGGCCACAATTGGAATGGTCGGCAACATCTGGCTATGACATGAAAGGATGCTGGTCCGGCGACGTCGTCGTTAATGCAGGAGTGGCACATGCCTTTTACACCAGCGTGAATCAATCAGGGCCTTATAACCCAGGTATAGGACATGCCTCCAGTACCGATGCCAACCTTAGCACCTGGACAAAAACTACCCCCGTCATCGACAAACAATATGTAAATGATTTCAGGGACCCGTATATTTTTAAAGATGGTACGACCTGGGTGATGATTATCGGAGCGGCCTTGAGCGGCTCTGGCGGACTGGATTGTTATACATCCCCGGACCTCGTTACGTGGACGCATAAGTCAAACTTTTGTACTGTTCCTTACAGTTCCATGGACATCGGCTCTGTCATTTGGGAAATGCCGGTTTTTGAGCCGCTCGCGAACGGGAAATATATTCTGGAGGCCAACCCGATTGGCGGAAATATTGCCAAGTATGGGCCCCAGTATACGCGGGGCGTTTACTGGATCGGTACCTATTCAGGCGGACAGTTTACCCCTGATTATAACCAACCTAAAATGCTTGACGTTATCCATGGTCATCTGTCGCCAACGGTCACCAGAAATGCGAACAATCAGTTGACTGGAATTGGAATTGTTGACGAACGCAGAAGTTCCCAGGCGCAGCTTAATGCGGGTTGGGCGCATTTATATAGTTTGCCCCGCGTCTGGTCATTATTGGGCGACAATGAAACATTGGGACAGGCTCCGGCACCACAGCTTTCAACTTTGAGACTTGGCTCGCCGCAGACGCTAACAAATGTAAGTGTGTCGTCAACCACGCCTGTTAACGTTTCATCAGGCAATGCTTTTGAAATGATAGCAGTTGCCGATCCAACAACGACAGCCACTAATTATGGCTTGAACCTTAGGATTTCGAACGACCGGAGCGAAATAACGCGTTTGTATTATGACGCGGTTAACAAGAAGCTCGTTCTCGACAAAAGCAAGACCACGCTGTCCCCTGATGATGAGGAAAAAGTTTTGATATCTGAAAATTATGATGAAACCGCATTTGGAAAGCCTTCGACCTTTCACATTTTTATGGATAATTCTGTCATGGATGTATTTATCAACGAAAAGGCTGCTTTTTCTGCACGAATTTATCCGACAAAAGCAGACAGTAAAGGAGTGGAACTGTATTCGCAGGGGGGAACGACAAATTTCACTTCAGTTTCTACCTGGTCTCTCGGCTTTACAAATGTACCTGTTACCGGGGTTTCACTTAATAAAACAAAAACAACCATTTACGCAGGCAAAACGGATACATTAGTAGCTTCGGTAGTACCGGCAAATGCTACGAATTCAGGAATTAACTGGACATCGAGCAATACAGCTATTGCAACTGTTGACGCACATGGCGTTGTATCCGGTGTTGCCCAGGGTACCGCAACCATCACGGCCACGACGGCAGATGGCGGTTTTACCGCAACATGTATGGCCACCATAGATCCGCCAATAACTTATGCCACCTATGATTTTGAAAGCGGCAACCTGAATGGCTGGACAGTAACAAGCGGCACTGAATTTGTCACCGGTAACGTTTGTTCAGATACAAATTGGGGCTGGGGAGGTCCTTTTAACCAGCAGGGAACGTATCATTTTTGGGGGTTCAAAACCACTGGGGACGGCGCAGTTGGCTCCATGCAAACACAGCCCTTTACGATCGGGGGAGATGGTATAATTAGTTTTTTGATTGGAGGGGGTAATGACATCAATAATCTGTATCTGGCTTTATGCCGGTCATCAGACAATACAGTTTTGTTAAAAGCCACCGGTACAAATAATGAGGCTTATACAGCCCAAACGATGAATGCGGCAAGTTATATCGGCACGAGTTGTTACATTAAAGTAGTGGATAATTCAACTGCCGGTTTCGGCCATATCAATCTGGATAATATAAAAATTCCGATTCCGGGGACTACCGTCCACGTTACGGGTGTAACTTTAAATAAAACCCATTCAAGTATAAACATCAGTAAAACGGATACGCTTAAGGCAACAGTTTCTCCTGCAAATGCAACTAGTACAGGTGTCAGCTGGGCATCGAACAATACTGCTGTCGCGACGGTTGATGCGGCCGGAGTTGTAACTGGCGTTGCAGCCGGGACGGCAGTTATCAAAGTCACGACGCAGGATCTCGCTTTTACGGCAACGGACACGGTGACGGTAACTGCCGTCCACGTTACTGGCGTTACTTTGAATAAAACCACTTCAAGTATAAATGTCGGTAAAACGGATACGCTTAAAGCAACTGTTTCACCTGCGAACGCAACCAATACAACAGTGACCTGGTCATCTAACAATTCCAGTGTTGCAACAGTAAGTACGACGGGCGTTGTAACAGCAGTGGCGGCAGGAACAGCAGTCATCACTGTAACCACACAGGACCTTTCTTTTACCGCAACCTGTACAGTAACCGTGACTGCAACATCCACTGGCTATTTGACCTACGATTTTGAAAGCGGAAATTTAAATGGCTGGACGGTTACCAGCGGCTCGGAATTTGTCACCGGGAATGTTTGCACTGATACCAACTGGGAATGGGGCGGCCCTTTTAACCAGCAGGGTACTTATCATTTTTGGGGATTCAAAACGACCGGTGACGGCGCAGTCGGGTCTATGCAAACCCAACCATTTACACTTGGGGGAGATGGCAATATCAGCTTTATGATCGGAGGTGGCAATGACATTAATAACCTGTACCTGGCTTTGTGCCGGACGTCAGATAATGCCATATTGATGAAGGCAACCGGCGCTAACAATGAGGCATATTCGACACAAACCTTTAATGCAGCAAATTATATCGGTACGAATTGTTACATCAAGGTTGTGGACAATTCGACGGGCGGCTTCGGTCACATCAATCTCGACGATTTAAAGATTCCGGTTAATACCAGTGTTGTCCACGTGACAGGTGTTACTTTGAATAAGACTTCTTCGTCGATCATCGTTGGTAAAGCGGACACGCTTGTCGCTACGGTGTCACCTTCAAACGCAACAAATTCAGCAGTAACCTGGACATCAAGTAATAATGCAGTTGCTACGGTCAGCACCACAGGTATCATTTCTGCTGTAGCTGCCGGTACGGACACCATTACAGTAACCACACAGGATCTTTCCTTTACCGCGAAATGTGTCGTTACCGTAATTACGCAGCCTTATTTGGTGCTGGACTTTGAAACGGGCGACCTAACAAACTGGACTGTTGTATCAGGTAACGAGTTTGTTCCGGGGAACGTTTGCTCAGATGTCAACTGGAGCTGGGGCGGCCCTTTTGGCCAACAGGGAACTTATCACTTTTGGGGGTTCAAAGCAACAGGGGATGGGGCTGTAGGTGTAATGAAGACGGCAAACTTCACACTATCTGGAGATGGGCAAATAAGCTTCATGATTGCCGGTGGGAATGATATAAATAACATTTATCTCGCCCTATGTCGTGCATCGGATAATACTGTTTTATTAAAAGTAACCGGGACAAATAATGAGGCATACAGTACACAAACCTTTAATGGCACGCCATATATCGGCACAACCTGCTATATTGAAGCAGTAGATAATTCGACTGGTGGGTTCGGCCATATCAACCTTGATAATATCAAAATACCTGTTACCGTTAATTCGCCTCATAACAGGAATCTCAGCGCCGCTTTGTTGAATTTCTCCAACCAGAATTATACGGCCCCAATTCTGAAAAGTCCTGCAAAAATATACCCGGTACCGGTGATTGACAGGTTCACCGTAGATCTGCATTCAATGGATGAAGACAATGCTGTATTGCAGATTACAGATTTAATGGGGAAAGTGGTCTATACTCAGCATGTTAACGCGGAGACTTCCTATTATCTGTCTGCAAAAGATCTGCGCATGAATCAAAGCATCTATTTTGTTACCGTTAAAGGGAAACATTCCTATATGCCTTTCAAGATATTGGTGAGGAACTAATTTCCTTTCAGGGATGCTGATTTGAAATATCAGCATCCCTGAATAAATTAATGGCTGCAGGTCAAGCCATTTTATCAGCATCATGCCAACTGCCGCAAACCAAATGCCCAAGTAATGCTCTCAATGGCCGGCTAGACAGCTTGTATAGAGCCGAAAGCGGCTGAGTACACAAAATTTATAGATCAAATGCGTGATGGCGTTATCAACAAAATTGATGAGCTCAACCGCTAAACCCGAAGATTCATAATAAAGATCTACTAAGGATAAATCGGGGCAGCATATTTACTTCGATTTTCCAACCGGCTTAGTAGATGAAGCATCTGCCGAACTTGGTGAAGATGAATCGTTGCCGCTCATGATATCATAGGCATCAGTTATTTTTAAGCTATCCAACTGGGCACACATTGTAGTGATCATTTGGGCACGGAAGTCCCTGGCACTAGTGATCGCGGTTACGACTGCACTAAATATGCCCGTGACATCGCTTACAGAAAGGGCCTTGAAGTTGGAATCGCCACCCATACTGGCGGTAAAATCATTATAGTGGTGTATGATAGTCTTTATCTGCGTGTCATACCAGCCTGTCAAAATTCCCTTATTCAAGTTTTCAAGATTCGCCTTTTTATTAGAAATCGTGAGGTCGGCCTTTAATTGATTAACCAAAACGTCCACGGTTATTTTAAGTTTGCCATAGGCCACAAGCGCTTTTTTGTCCTTTTCATAAAACTCCAGTATTTTTTTGTCTTTGGCTTTGTCCTTGTCGTCTGCAAGAACGATTGCATTTGCGATTAATTGTTCTTCTGTGAAATGTGCCTTAAGCATGGTCTCACTCGTGCTTTTTATTTCAGCAAGCTTCCCAAAGAAAGGATTGTCAATTGTCTGGGGAAAGCAATTTGCGCTAATGATTAAAGCGGAAAACAGAATGATAATCTTTTTCATGTGATTGTTGATTTAGATCATTAAAAATAATTATCTGAATGGCCAAATACAAAAAAGTGAGTAAATATTTTTGTGATTATGTGTTGTTTTTCAGTAATTTATGTCGATTAAAACCATATAACCAGCCAAATTCACAATTATGAAAAATACTTTATTCGCAGTTATTATTTCGTTCCTCGGAATTAACTTCGCCAATGCTCAATGTAAAATATCTTTTGAGCAGGGAGTTGCTCGACACCTTATTACGCCAGATCTATTTAATACGGCAATAAACTATCAGCAATTTATCTGTCCTACATATTTTCAGGGTGACACGACACAATGCGGTACAATAACAGATGCTAGGGATAAATGGAACGCGGGTTTGCCCGATGGATTAATATTTACCGCTATATTCAACGCCTCTGAATACGCGATCATTAAGCCTATATTGCAGGATTCTTTCTTTCTCGATGCTATAGCTAAAGTCCCGTCGCCATCTAAAGAAGCTTTAGAATGGTTCAATAACCGGAAAATTGCGAATGAGATGGTTATCCCACTGGAAAATGATACTGTTCACAACGGCCACCTGGACGCAATTCAAACTAAAATGATAACCGTGTTTTACAGTATCAGGTCATGGACTTTTTGTCCCGAGGTACCAACTGCAGATGACGGCGGATTGATGCGTGGAAGGTTTGATACCACAAGCCGAAAATTAGTGGTTTACAAGGATGCTTGTCTGGCTGATAAAGTTTATGATTTAGATATTAATTCCGCAGCTCTGGCATTCCGTCTTTTTTTCGTTACGGCACACGAATTGGGCCATGTTGTTGATCTGTCAAGCGGAAAACTGGCGGCTGTTTATCTCACGGAAGCCGAGGACCGGGCGAACTTGTTTGGATTGATTATGACCGAAGCCTTTGCAAAATTGGTCAATATCCACCTCAATGCATACCAAAAAGCAATTCACGCTTATGATAAAGTGCTCCCATGCGATGTGGCATACATCGACCGTGCCGTACAGACTTGGTCTCATATGGATCAATATTTTGTCGGCCGTATTACTGAAGCCAAAGCGCTTTTAAATGCGAATCCGTCCGTACAAGCAATATCCAGGATACAACAAAACTGGATTGTGTTTGCATGTATGCAGCGACCGGGTAAGTAATAATTCGTTTCTTGTTTACAATCACTACTGTTTTTCCTGGGCATCCCTTGCAGGCCCGGTTTTATGTTTCAATCTTTTTCAAAGGATTTCCACTTCAATCCCTGATGCGGCCACGCAACAGCAGGTTCGCATTCCGTTGCCCTTCATTAATCACTATTGATTATTAGTAGCTTGTGTAAGCGGGTTCGAGTCCCTGTTTACTTCTCCCTCAATAAATAAAACGTTGTTCGTTATCGTTCTATAGGCTTCGGGCGTCTCTTTGGCACGTAGGCAGCCCAATGCCTCCGGGGAAAGAGTGACGAATAGCCCGAAGACATCATGATGTGCACTGAACATTTCGTTGCCACTCAATTCCTGCGGCTTAGTCTGGACGTTTCGTTAGCACCGCAGGGGAAAATGCCTCAAATGCTTCAGCCGCCAAATACCGCATCGCTTAGAATGGTTTTTCCGCCGGCAGATATGAAAACACTCATCGCTTCATCAAAGCCTTCGGGGTTGACGGACCGCGTTGCATCTTCGATAATAAAGGTTTTGAAGCCGGCTCGTAATCCATCTTGTGCTGTATAATAAACGGAGAAGTCACCTGCCAGTCCGGTAACATAAATGTCCCCGACACCCTTATCTTGCAGGTAGCCGGCTAAACCCGTCGAATGGCCATGATGGTCGCAGAAACCGCTATCGATGTGTGGATCCGGATGCGTCCCGTTTCGGATAATGGCACTTATTCGGCTTTGATCCAAGGATGAACTAAGTTCCGCACCCTTAGTTCCCTGTACACAGTGATCCGGTAACAACGTTTGCGGAACACCATGTAAATAGATATCATCGAACGCTGTACGGTCCGGATGGTTAGATACAAAGATAGTATGATTTGCAGGATGCCAATCCTGAATTGCGACCACGACATCAAAATAGGGTTGCAGTCTATTCAATAACGGAATGACGGCATCTCCATCATTTACAGGCAGTGCCCCACCCGGCAGAAAATCATTCTGAATATTGACCAGTATCAAGGCTTTCATCTAATTTGACCTTATGTGTTTTGCCACACCAGTCAGTCAAATCACCTATAATTTATTGAAAATAATAATGACCCTCAGCACCGCCATGCATGATTGGGATCAAGATACCCGTCCGTTGAGTACTACTACGGCTTCTATGATCTTTTTTAGGGGGCAGCTACACGGTGATTTCCGGGGTCAAAAGGGCATCAGTACTGTTCGCCGCCAAAAAGGACAGCGGTTTGGGGGCTCTGGAAAAAATAAAATGGCTGTTCCGCTGGAGCCTGGTTATTATCCTTCAACTGTGTTCCGCTTACCTGAGAGGAGGTAAAGCCGGAAACACATTGATAGGTTGCACCGGAACAGCCTTCATCCGAAGAAGGCGCAGTACCGGTATTGAGCTTGCGGTACATCGGCACCCGGGGCGACTGATCCGGAAATTTGGAACCAATAATAAGTAGTGCCAGAATGTGCTTTCTTAACGGTGGTGAAAGCGCTGGCGCTTACGGCTATTAATAAGGCGGCTACGCCTATGATTTTTGTTTTCATATTATGGCAGCTTTTTTTGAATCAAAAAGGCTGCGAAAAAATTAAGGTTTAAAATTTATGATTTGAGCCAAAATTGTGCGGACATTGGCACATCCCGTTTCGTCTCATGCCCTTGGCAGATCAATGAACGATACCTCTTTAAAGCGCTAACCTCCTTTCTCTGTAAACTATATAGATGCCAACGGCAGTTAACAGCAGGTAAAAGAGATTGAGTTTGATGAAAAACAGCCACAGATTTACAGCTTTAAAGCCGGAAACGATGTGGTACGCATTATCGCGCTCAGCACCAAACTGGCTGACTATACCTGGTTTGCCAATGCGGCCGGCAAGCCGTACATCGTAACCGGTCCGGAGTATTTAATGGATATTGTAGCCAGTAAAAACGGGCAGATACACTTACATACCGAGCATTATTGGGCCAATGCAAAACAATCGCAAGCCTGGGTGTTTACGGCCGGTTCTGTAATCAGCAGTCATACCATCGCCATTGATGCCGACCGGCCGCATGCCGAGCATCTGGAGTTGAGCAGTACCTGGCAGCAGAGCAATGCATCCGCGGCAGCGCAACCCGGTTTTGACGATAGCAAATGGCTGAAAAGTAAAACAATCGCCTTGCAAATGGGTGCGGATGATGACCTTTCGCCGTTTGCATGGTACCGCACTAACATCAACGTAAACAGCGCCGGCGACTACAACCTGCACGTACGCAACGGCGGCGACAGGGCAATAGTTTATATAGACGGTAAAAACATCGCGACGGCAAAAATACCCGGCAATATTGAACTGAAAGACTTAACTGCCGGCAGCCATACGCTGGCTATTTATACCGTGCATTACGGTCGCGTAAAATTGTACAATTATTATGGGCCGATACAGTACAAGGACGCAAAAGGCCTGTCGGGCCAGCTGGCTTTGCAGAAAAATAAGCCGAAGTATTTAACCACCTGGAAGGTACTGCCGGCCTATGGCAAAAGCTCGGTTGATACCATCCCGTCATTCGCCAATGCGTCTGATTACAAGGTTGGTGATGACCTGTTCGACAAAAAGAAAGGTTACCGCTGGCTGCAGGCTGTTATCCCCGCCGGGGATGGCAACAAACCGCAGGCTATTTACCTGCACAGCATGCCGGGCGATGCCACGGTGCTTCTAAACGGCAAACCATTAGTGGTAAAAGACGATGGCGCGTCCGGTCACCTGGTTACCCTTAAAGGCGGCGACAATACCATCAGTATATTTATAGCCAACGCGCGCGGCGTCGGTGAACGTAAAATAACGTTTAACTCGCCGGTTGAACTGCTAAAAGCTTATCCGGATGATATCCCGCTAACCAACTGTAGCATGAAAGGCGGCCCCGGCGATCCCCTGGCGATAACGGACTGGAAGCCGCTGCAAGCAACCAATACTTTCGACAGGCCGATGTGGTTCAGCAATACATTTACAGTGCCCGATCCCGGTTCGGCGGCTACTATGTGGCGGGTAAATATCCAGCACCTTGGTCATGGTTCGGTTTGGGTAAACGGGCATAACCTGGGCCGCTACCCTGAAAAGATACCCATCAATGGCATTTATATCCCCGAATGCTGGCTGCACACTGGCATTAACCGGGTGATGATCTATGATGAAGACGGCACTAATGCGGGCAAGGTAACCATCGATGCGGAGAAACCGGCAAGTCGTGATAGACAAATTTTAATACTTTAATCCATGAACACATCAATGCCGGAAAACCTGATAGCAACCAAGGTAGCAAAAACGGGCTTTGCCTTTATTTTAGTTACTTTTCTATTCTTTTTATGAGGTTTTTCAAATAACCTGAATCCTATTCTCATTTCCCGTTTAAAAAAGTCATTTACGCTTACCACAACAGAATCAACCAAAGTTGATTCTGTTGTTTACATAGCCTATTTCCTGATGGCTTTGCATTAACAAGAATAACAAGGCCTGACTGAAAGGAAAAAGGAGATAAGCGGAAATAAGCACGAGAGAAATTTTCCACAACATGCAATTAACCATAAAACGTGTGAGAAATGTGTGAGACAAAAAGACCACACTGAATTTGGTGTGGGTAATTTGTTGATTTTCAGTGATCCGATCAGGATGATCTTCGAGCCAATTTATGTATAGTTTGAAGCTGATAGCAAATATGCAATCTAACATAATGGCTTAAAGTTTACTTCCAACATTGAAGTATATCAGGTTGTATTTAAAAAAAATCGCTTTTTTGCTTTTATCGATACTCAAATCGGACCTTAAGCTATCAAAGAGCAAGAAAAACCTATGTGCTTCGGTGGTTCGATATAACAACCTAACTGCTGATCAATCGCAGGGTGATTCCAATTATTCTACATTACAAAAGTATTTAGCAAACGTTTGCGTGGATTTTATTAGCATTGAAATTAGGAAAACGATGAGGTACTGCTTAACTTCAACTATATATTTTACTACACCTGATTAATACAGGTATATCTTATGCAGTTTTCCTGATCGAAAAGGTAATGCATTTTAGCCTGGTAGATAACATAGTTGATATTGTAGCAGATAATGATAAAAAGAGAGGTTGCATACATCCCTGAAGCAGAGTCTGAATTGCTTCGTCAGGTTAGCAGAGGCAGCCGGGAAGCTTATGCCGCACTCTATCAAGCTTTTCTGCCCAGACTTTACAGGTATGTTTATGGCATTATCCGCTCAAAGGAAGATACGGAAGAAATACTGCAGGATATATTTTTGAAATTATGGGAAAGAAAGGAAGACCTTGAAGGTGTCCGTTCATTTAATAGTTATGTTTTCCGTATGGCACGCAATAAACTGATGAATTTGTATGATCATCAGAAAGTTCAGCAAAAAGCCATCGACTTTATTTCTCTTCACGCGCAAGAATCAGGTGCTACGGCCGAGCATCATTATATTTATGAGCAATATAACGAAATAGCCCAGCGTGCACTTAGTTCACTCCCTCCTAAACGCCGGCTGGTATTTGAAATGAGTACCCAGCAGGAGCTTTCATACGATGAAATTGCCCGTGAATTGCGCATATCGAAATCGATGGTGAAAAAACAGCTCTATTCGGCCAATCGTCATATAAAGGA
The DNA here is from genome assembly GCA_051953515.1 of Mucilaginibacter sp. GTDB lineage: Bacteria > Bacteroidota > Bacteroidia > Sphingobacteriales > Sphingobacteriaceae > Mucilaginibacter. The sequence goes on along the minus strand of JBQCIS010000380.1, from coordinate 20,006 downwards.
ATATTTAGAGGTATATGCAGGGCTTACTGCAGTTATTGTACTGACCGCCGGGATCTTTATTGGCTGTTAAAATATTTTTTTAATTCGGGGTGTCCCTTTACCTGCACTTGCTGTCTTTATGCTAAAAGGCAAGAAATGAACCGGCAGGAACTTCAACAGTTTTTAGATAAAATGGCTTCGGGTGATTATACTAATGAGGAGTATAACGCCTTTACTTACTGGGTGGCCAATTGCGGCCGCGACGAATATGAGCAAATGTTGATGTATTGGGAAAAGGCGATAGGGGATAATAACGCCTTTAATCTGACCGATGATCATTTGTTTGAAAAAATTGAAGCGGACCTTGACCGGGCAGATGAACAGACACCGGCGCATCAGCATCATAATAACGTTAACCGGAGAAGATTTTTATGGACGCGGTTTATTGCTGCCGCTTCGGTTTTATTATTTCTTTCGGCAGGACTCAATCTTGTCTTTCAAAAAAAACAGATAAATAGGCCGCTTACCAAAAATCAGTCTCATGATATCGCTCCGGGCGGGAACAAAGCCATACTTACACTTGCCAATGGGCAAAAAATATTGCTTGATAACGCAAAGAGCGGAGTCGTGGCCAATCAGGGAAATGCAACCATAAACAAAAAGCAGGACGGGCAACTGGTATATAACGCATTAGCCGGTAAGGCCGGATCAGCGGTTTACGATACGCTCACAACACCATACGCGGGTACTTATCACCTCGTGCTGGCTGATGGGACAAAAGTGTGGTTAAATGCTGCCACATCAATACGTTACCCTGTTGCATTTTCAGGGAAATACCGTACGGTAGAGTTGCTGTATGGAGAAGCTTACTACGAAGTAGTCCATAACGGTAAGATGCCATTTCGCGTGATTACCGCCGGGCAGACCATACAGGATATCGGGACACATTTTAATATAAACGCATACAGAGATGAGCGTGCCGTTAAAACTACTTTACTGGAAGGTAGCGTAAGCGTTTCAAAGGGCAATGAAGCCACGATACTAAAGCCAGATCAGCAGGCACAAGTAAATTCAGACGGCAAAATACAGGTGACCGATAATGTTGACGCAGATGAAGTGACTGCATGGAAAGATGGATTCTTCCAATTTACCAATGCTGATATACAAACCATTATGCGCCAACTGGCAAGGTGGTACGATGTAAAAGTGGTTTATGAAGGGCCGATCTCCAGGCATTTATTTACAGGCGATATTCACCGGGATATCAAAGCATCAGAAGCGATGCAGATTCTGACCTATCTGAAAATAGGTTATAAAATAACAGGTAAGGAAATTATAATAACATCAAACATCAACAAATAAACTTAACCAATTACAAAATGAGAAGAAACAAACGAGAATAAGCCACACGGGGTTATAAAGAAAAACCGCAGAAATGGTTCGAAGCATCTCTGCGGAAAATATCTGGATTAACCCATTTCCGCCAACGGGCGGAGAAAACAATTGGAACATTGAATTTCGAGTATTAACCCAAATCAAAACAAATGTAATGAAAATTACCCCAATTTTTGTTGCCATGCAAAAGGCATGGCCGTCCCCTAAAGTTCTTCTGGTTATGAAATTGACCACTTTACTAATAGTTGTAGCCTTGCTGCAAACCAGCGCAAAGAGTTACAGCCAGGTAACCCTAAATGCGAAAAACGCACCGTTAAAACGCGTGCTAAAATCAATTAAAAAGCAAACCGGCTATGCGCTTATTTACGAGGTAAATATTCTACCCGATGCCAAAATAACGGTTAGCTTAAATAATGCCACCATAAGCGAAGCGTTGGCGGCATGCCTGAAAGATTTGCCCGTCACTTATCAGCTTGTGAAAAACAATGTGGTATTGCAGGCTAAACAGGTTCAGGAGTCTGGCAAGGCAAAAGCTGAACAATATGCCCTCATTAACATATCCGGAACTGTTACGGGTGCAAATGGTCAGGCTATTCCCGGCGCTACTATTAAATTAAAGGGAACTGGCGTTGGTGCTATAACTGATGGCGATGGAAAATTTGAGCTCAAAAATATTCCTTCAAACGGAACATTGGTCATTTCTTCCATTGGTTATAACGAACGGGAGGTTCAGATAAACAACCAGGTGGTATTACACATAACATTAACAGAAAACTCCAAAGAACTGTCGCAGGTAATAGTTGTCGGTTATGGCTCGCAAAAGAGAAGCGATATAACCGGCTCAATAGCATCGGTACCCAAGGATAGATTGCAAAACCTGCCCGTTACCAATGTATTACAGTCTATAGAAGGCTCGGTACCGGGGGTAAATATAACTTCAACAAGTGCATCCGCACCGGGATCGGTAGGTTCAATTAACATTCGCGGCCTGCACTCTATTACAGCGAGCAACGCGCCATTAATTGTGCTGGATGGGATCATTTATTATGGATCATATAATGACATCAATACAAATGATGTTGAATCGATCGAGGTACTAAAGGATGCATCTGCCACAGCGATATATGGTACAAGAGGATCAAACGGCGTATTGCTCATCACCACCAAAAAAGGCAAAACCGGTAAGCCATCGGTACAATATAACGGATATGCAGGCCCCGAATATATGGCCCATGAAGTTACCCCGATGAACGGCACTGAATATGCCGCAAAAAACCTTGCTTATGATGATGAAGCCGGATTAACGCCAGCGCCTGTGCCAAACCAGTATGAGCAGGAAAATTATAAAAACGGCCACGAAACAGACTGGATAAAAGCAATTTCGCAGCAAGGCTATATCCAGAATCACTCATTAAATGTTTCAGGCGGGACACCAGATGTTAAATATTATGTATCAGGTGATTACATGAACGAAAAAGGCCTGCTGAAAGGATATCAGTACCATCGCTTTAATATCCGTTCAAATTTATCTGCCAATATTACATCCTGGCTAACAACCGGTACCAATTTGTTTTTTAACAATAATAATTATGATGGCGGCAGGGCAAATTTATTCATGGCAGCCGCAATGAGCCCATACGGACAGGAATATAATGCACAAGGGGGATACCAGGTATATCCGATGTACCCGGAAGAACTGTATACCAATCCATTGTTGGGACTTTATGAGCCAAATCTTAACCGCACTACCAGCTGGAACGGAAATGCCTATGCTGAAATTAAACCGGCTTTTGTGCCAGGGTTAAAGTACAGGTTTAACGTTGGCTACACATCAAGCCCAGGTATGACAGGTAATTATACCGGAAGAAATACCGGCGACCTGATCGGCGACGCATCTGTTACCAATACGCAAACCACCAATTTATTAATAGAGAACATTGTTAGTTACACCCATAGTTTTGGGAAAAGCAGCCTTGATATTACCGGTTTATACAGTTCCGAAAAAGACAACACCTTTACCGATGGCTTAACGGCAAATACTTTTATAAACGACGTAACCAGCTTTTATAACTTAGGTTCGGCGCAGTACCAGCAAACTACCACAAACTTTACGCAAAGTACGCTGGAGTCGCAAATGATACGTGTAAACTACTCTTATGACAGCAAATATTTACTGACCGCTACTGCCCGTCGCGATGGGTTTTCCGGCTTCAGCGCTAACCATAAATATGGCATCTTTCCTTCAGTAGCCGTTGCATGGAATATTGATAAGGAGCCGTTCATGCAAAATATATCGGAGATATCACAATTAAAGTTGAGGGCATCCTATGGAATATCCGGAAATGAAGGCGTTGCCCCATATCGTACGTTGACCACCCTGGGTTCAACTCAATACATAAATGGCAGTAGTACTGTTATTGGTCTGATTCCAAATGCTTTGGGAAACAGTAACCTGAAATGGGAAAGCACTAAAGGACTTAACCTGGGTCTTGATTTTTCCATTCTCAAAGACAGAATTTCAGGTACGATTGACGGGTATGATACCAAAACATACAACCTGTTGCTGAACCGTAAAATTCCTTACATAACAGGTTATACAACCATACTCGACAACATAGGCAAAACAGCTAATCAGGGTATGGAGTTTTCTATAACCGGCCGCGAAATTAAAACAGACAATTTTACATGGGAAACCAATGTTAATTTCTCGGCGAACAGGAATAAGCTGGTAGAATTGTATGGGGATAACAAGGATGATATCACCAACAACCTGTTTTTAGGTAAACCGCTGGATGGCGTATACGACTATAAAAAGATAGGAATCTGGCAGGCAGGTGATAACTTCAGCGTTGACCCGAGCGCCAAACCGGGTGATCTGAAATTTGCTGATGTTAATGGCGACGGTAAGATAAATTCTTCCGACAGAACATATTTGGGCACACAGTTACCAAAATATATTGCCGGCATGACTAATACTTTCCGGTACAAGGATTTTTCGCTAAGCATTTTTATACAAACTGTGCAGGGTGTTTTAAAGTCTGATGCAACCTTTTACGATTTCAGAGATCAGGCAGGCCGCATAAACCTTCCTGCCGATTTTACCTATTGGACACCTGCCAATAAAAGCAATACAAGCCCTTCATTAAGTTATACCAACTCAAGGCAGTATACCTATCCTTCCAATGCATCATACACCCGTATTAAGGATATGACGTTGAGCTACAATTTCCCTAAGAGTACATTAAACAAGTTGAAAATTCCGGGATTGCAGATCTATGCGAGCGGCCGCAACTTGGCCACATTTACCAAATGGAAAGGCTGGGATCCGGAAGTTGATCCGTCAGGTTATGCTACTAACCAGGGCAGCTCATATTATCCGTTAGTGGCATCGGTGGTTTTAGGCATTAACGTTACGTTACAATAATTTAAATAAGAAAAACATGAAAAATATTTTTTCATTCATCATTATAAGCTTTGTGTCATTACTCTCATTTAACTCATGCAAGAAGAGTTTTCTTGATGAGAATGTAGAATCTATTTACACCCCTACAAGCTTAAAAGACGAAGTAAGTTTTGAAGCTGCAATTGCCGGTCTTCAGAAAATTGTCCGCGATCAGTATGAAGGCGATCAGGGGATTCTCGCAATGATGCAAACAGGCACGGATGTGGCCAGAAACGGGCAAACAACAGCAGCGATGGCACCATATGAAGCCTATTCGCTGTTAAATTCACAGGATGTTGCATCCTTAACATTCTGGAGATGGGGCTACAGGGTGATCAATGCTTCAAATGTGATCATACAGGCGGCCCAGTCAGGCGCTACCAGTCATACAAGTGCGCAGGCAAACGGCTACATAGCCGAGGCGAAATTTTACAGGGCATATGCCTACAATTTCTTATCGACTTTATTTGGCGGCATTCCGATAATTACCCAGCCTGTAATTGCGCCAAAGGTTAATTATGTAAGAGCGCCGTTAGATTCAGTTATTGATCTGGAAATTAGTGACCTGACCTTTTCGGCAGCAAACTTACCCGATGCAAATCATGTAGTGGAAGAAGGGAGGCCTAACAGCGCCGCCGCCGCGCAATTATTAGCGGTATCGTATTTAAGGGCCAATAAACCCGATCTGGCCGAAGCGCAGCTGACCAAAATAATTTCAAGCGGCGTTTACAAGCTCGTAACCGCCCGCTATGGCATTAACGCTTCCGCGCCCGGTGACGCATTCTCGGATATGTTTATCTACGGCAATATGCGCCGGAGCCAGGGAAATACCGAGGCTATTTGGGTAATAGAAGAAGCACCCAATGTGCCCGGAGGCGTTAGTCCTACAGATCAGCACCGCAGGGTATGGGTTCCGTTTTATGTGAATATACCCGGAATGCTCGTTGCCGATTCATTGGGCGGACGCGGTATTGGCCGTATAAGGCCAACCAATTGGTGGACTTATAACCTGTATTCCACAACAGGTAACGACATGAGAAATTCTGTATACAACATACAGCGTAAGTACTATTATAACGATCCTACATCGCCGAACTACGGGAAACTTGCTGTGGTAACCAAAGCTACCGATACCATACAGAATATATACGCCCATACCACCAAATGGAATTCATACAACAGTTTTGATCCCTTTGGTACACTTACTTATAAGGACAGAATTTATATGCGCCTGGGCGAAACCTACCTTTTATTAGCCGAAGCACAATTTTTACGGGGGAATACTATTGGTGCTGCTAATGACATCAACATACTCCGGGCAAGGGCCAATGCACCATTGGTTCAACCGTCTGACATTAGTATGGATTTCATCCTGGATGAAAGGGCTCGTGAACTTATTGGTGAAGAAGACAGGAGGATTACTTTAATGCGTACCGGAACTTTAGTTGAAAGGGTACAAAAATACAACCCGACATCTGCCGGATCTATCAAGGCCTATAACATGTTATTGCCAATTCCGCAATCGGAAATTGACGTGAACAAGGGTGCGGTATTAACGCAGAATCCAGGCTATTAATTTATTTAAAGTCACCCTGTTTAATATTTATAGGGTGACTTTAAATTGAATGGTTAATGATATTATTCCGAAGAAAAAATCTGAAAACAGATGCCATGAAAAAAATAGTATTGGCTGTAAGTATAATGTTATTTATTACTTATGACGGTTATACGCAGCAGCAAGTTAAAGAACCTATACCGCTTGAGCATGGAGCGCACCGGATAGGTAAAAGGACCGATGCCGATATGGCCGTGTGGCGCAACTACAGGCTGGGCCAGTTTATTCACTGGGGCCTGTATTCAATTCCGGGAGGGGAGTGGAATGGAAAACAATACAACGGTGCCGCAGAGTGGATAAAATCATGGGATGAGGTATCAAAATCTGCCTATGATTCCCTGATCTATAAATTTAATCCCTCTAAATTTAATCCCGATTCCTGGGCGGAAACAGCCCGGCAAATGGGAGTAAAATATGTAACCATTACCACCAAACATCATGATGGTTTTTGCTTATGGCCCAGTAAATACACCAATTTTACTATAGCACATACTCCTTATAAAAAAGACATAATAGGCCAGCTGGTAAAAGCCTATAATGAAAAGGGGATAGACGTGGTATTGTATTTTTCGGTAATGGACTGGCATAACCCTGACTGGCGGTATGATATCAAGACAAAAGACGACAGCATTGCTTTTGAACGCTTTAAAAACTTTACCCGTAACCAGTTGGTGGAATTGTTAACCCGGTACCCTACTGTTAAAGGCTTATGGTTTGATGGTACCTGGGATAAATCGTGGGTAAAACAGGGCGCTTGGGCAGATGAACTGGAGCAGGAATTGCGCAAATTACACCCCGGACTGATAATAGGCAGCCGTTTCCACGCTGATGAATATGGCAAACGGCATTTTGACTCCAACGGTAACTTAATGGGTGATTATGAACAGGGATGGGAGCGTAAAATACCAAACAATATTGCCGATGTGCATGGCAATGATTGGGAATGCGTGATGACCGTACCCGAAAATATGTGGGGCTATAATAAGGCCTGGGCGGGACATATTAAAACGGCTGATGAGTTGATAGAAATGTTGGCTAAATGCGTATCGCTCGACGGGAATTTTGTGCTGAATTTTGGGCCCAAGCCCGATGGTACGATCAGGCAGGAAGAATTAAACATCGCCAGGGAAATCGGCGACTGGATGAAAATAAACAGCGAAGCAATATATGGCTGCAGATACTCGGGTTTCGACAAACAGGATTGGGGTTATTATACCCAAAGGGCCGGAACAGATAAAACTTATATGATTGTTTTTAACATGCCGGTATCAGGTGCGTTGCGCGTAAAACTACCTGCGGGTAAAGTCATAAAAAAGGCGTATTCATTAAGCAGGCCCGGTGAAATATTTGAACCGGAACAAATTGTGGGCAATGAATATTTTATTCATTTGAAAAGTACTGTACGTGCCCAGCCATTTGTAATTGTACTTGAAACTATCAATAGCACTGTAAGACATACAGAAGTTAAAGCGAAAACTTAATAAGAATTGGATATATGAGCCAAGGGCAAAAAGCTCTATCATTAAAACAAAAAATCATTCTTCTTTAAAACAATAAACACCAAATAAATGCTCCTTTTTTTGCGCTATACAAATTGTGTTTTCCTATCTAAAAAAAATGTTCTGTTTCTGTTAGCGGGCATTGCCATAGTTTCCGAAGTAAAAGCCCAGACTCAAAGCCGCAGTATTATTGAATTTAATCAGGACTGGCAGTTTAAAAAGGCCAGCTATGTCACAAACATTGCCATTGTAAATAACGACTGGGAAAGGGTTGATCTTCCGCATACGTGGAATAATAGGGATATGCAGAGCGGAAAGGGATTTTATACAGGTGATGCGTTTTATAAAAAGGAGCTTAATGCAAAAAGTGAATGGAAGAATAAGAGGATTTTTATCCGGTTTGAAGGTGTTGGAAGCGTAGCCGATCTGTATATCAACAATAAGTTTATAGGCGAACATAAAGGTGCTTATTCGGCCTTTTGTTTTGAGATAAGCAATTCGCTAAAATATGATACCGTTAATACCATCCTGGTAAAGGTGAATAATGAAGAACGACCTGATGTTATCCCGACCAATAATAAATTGTTTGGCGTATTCGGGGGCATCTATCGCCCGGTAGCACTGATCATCACCAATAAATTAAATATCACCACTACCGACTACGCTTCGCCTGGCATTTACATCAAACAAAATACAAGCGATAAAAAGGCCGATATTAATGTAACTGCCAAAATAGAAAACAAAGAAGGACACATTCAGCAGGTAATTGTACAAACGGTTATCCGTGATAAGGGGGGTAAGATAATAAAGCAGGTTCAACAGCCTGAAACGTTAAACCCGCAAGGTATCAATATCATTGATCAGCAATTGCAGCTGAAAAACCCTCATTTATGGAATGCCCGCATCGACCCTTATTTATACTCGCTCACCACCTCAATTATACAGGATGGTAAGATTATAGATGCCGTTAAGCAACCACTTGGATTAAGATATTTCGCGATTGTCCGGGATAAGGGGTTTTATTTAAACGGAAAGCCTTACCGCTTATATGGTGTCTGCCGTCACCAGGAATGGCAGGATTATGGCAGTGCGCTAACTAATGCACAGCATCAGACTGATCTGGACATGATCTATGAAATAGGAGCAACGTCTATTCGCTTTGCGCACTACCAGCAGGCAGAATATATCTACTCGAAATGTGATAGTATGGGATTTGTAATCTGGGCCGAAATACCTTTCGTAAATGCAGTTACCACACACGAGGGCGATAATGCCAAACAACAGCTTACGGAGCTTATCAGGCAAAATTATAACCATCCCTCCATCTATAACTGGGGGCTGCATAACGAGGTTTATTCAACTTCGCCGGACGGTTTCGTGCCGGTTTTAACCAGGCAACTGAATGATATCGCTAAAACCGAAGACCCCGGCAGATTTACGGCAAGCGTTAGCGGGTATGGCGAAATTGACCGGCCTTCTAACCTGGCAGCAAACATACAGGGCATCAACAGGTATTATGGCTGGTATGAAGGCAAAATACCCGACCTTGAGGAATGGATCACAGGGTTTGAAAGAAATTACCCTGATTATAAAGTCGTGCTTTCAGAATATGGTACAGAGGCAAATGTTAACCAGCAGCAGGAAGATGTCGGAGACACGGGAGATCCGTCAGGCCAGTTCTGGCCCGAGACCTATCAGACGAAGTTTCATGAAATACAATGGGGAATTATTGCAAAACACCCTTATCTGGTAGCATCATATGTTTGGAACATGTTTGATTTTTCGGTACCATCGGCCCATGGCGGTGGTGTACCTGCACGCAACATGAAAGGTCTGGTTACTTATGACAGGAAGATCAAAAAGGATGCTTTCTATTGGTACAAAGCCAACTGGAGCCCTGAACCGGTACTTTATATCGCCGGTCGTCGCGATTCAGACCGGGTAGCGGCCGTGACCACAGTGAAGGTGTTTTCCAACTTGCAGAAAGTTGCTTTATATCTTAACGGGAATAAGCTTGTCGAACCTGTAACAGGAACAACCTCGTGCGATTTTGTTTTTAAAGAAGTTTATCTTAAAAAAGGTGTCAATCATTTAAAAGCAGAAGGATATAGCAATGGCAAATTAATAACGGATAATGTTACATGGTACCTGAAAAATTAGGTTGTGAATTATAAATAATAGAACTTAATCATCGGTGGTATTGATATATTAAGTTTTATAGGCTAAGGCCATCTGATGGTTAATCAGAGGGTCGCTGGTTCGAGCCCAGCCTCAGGAGCAAAGCCCCACACGCCCGTGGGGCTTTTTATTTTCAATAAAAATGGCCTAATTTGAGCGTGAAAGCAGTTTTTTGCTTTTTTGATGAATTAATCATCTGCCCTCAAACTTAGAGGCCACCACATCAATACTTCGGGTTTCGCAACAAAATTTGTCACTTAAATGCCAAAGTTTTTAAACACCATTATAAAAAAAACTGATGGGACTTACAATGTTAAAATTTTGTTTTATCATGGGACAATGTGGGTATTCTGGGTGGCATGACCAGGCTATTCCATGCGCTTTAGAGCACCTAGTTGTGTAGAAACAACCTGTAAAATCATATTTAGTTATCAATAAATTAACAAAGTCAAAGTGTTACGGAATTAACGGTTTGTTATTCCGTAACGCGGTGGTCAATGGTTCCGGAATCTCCACAAAAGCTCCCACCCAAAGTGAGGGATTATTTACTTCGCTTAGCTTGTTGATAGTCGGTAGGCGTTACGCCAAACTGCTTTAAAAAGTTGCGCGCCAGGTGCGACTGCGAACTGTAACCAACCATGTCGGCAACTTCATATACCTTATATTGGCCTTCTTCAAGCAGTTGGGCAGCGGCTTTAAGGCGTGTAATATTTATCAACTCATTAATAGTAAGATTTGAAAGCGCCTTTATCTTGCGATATAATGTGGGTTTGCTCATGTTCATCTGGTTGGCTATCTGTTCTACATCAAGCGAGGTGTCTTGTATGCTATTGAAAATTAGCATATTAAGCCTGTCCAGGAAATTTTCATCGGGCTTGGTATAAGCCATTGATTTAATATTTGCCAGTGGTGAGCTTGCAAAATGTTCTCTTATCTTGCTGCGGTTTATCAGCAGGTTGGCAATTTGTACTTGTAAATGTTCTGGCGAGAAAGGTTTTTCAATATAGGCATCAGCGCCCACTTCTAAACCTTCAATTTTACTTTGTAGTGTATTTTTTGCTGTGAGCAATATAATAGGGATATGGCTATGCTCAAAATCCGTTTTAATAATCTTGCATAATTCAAATCCGTCAATGCCCGGCATCATCACATCGCTTATAATTAGCTGAATGTTTTCTACGCTGATAATTTCAAGCGCTTCGCGGCCGTTATGTGCCTTTCTAACCGAATATCTATCTATTAGGTCACTTGCAATAAAGCTAAGTATATCGGGATTGTCATCTACTAAAAGTATAACAGGTTTCATAATGTCAATATTGTCTTTCATATTGGTAAGTTCCATCTCGTGATATCCATCGGGGGGAATATGCAGATCGAATTCTTTTTCTTGATGTACCGGCAAGATAAGACTAAATATATTCAGGTTTCCGATAGATTTATTCAACATCAATACACCTTTATGCAACTCAGTCAATGAACGCGATAATGCAAGCCCAATTCCTGTACCTGTTTGTTTTTCCGACTCTTTAAGCCGATAAAACGGCTCAAATATTTTTTCGCGCATCTCATAAGGTATCAGGTTTCCGTCATTTCTTACTTCTATCGTAAAAGCCAGGTCACCCGTAAGTTGCTCCATTAATTCAATTTCAACTACGGCCTTACTATATTTAATGGCGTTATTAACAAGATTGCTTATTATCTTGGTAAAAGCATCAATATCAACATAAGCATAAACAGCGTTAGCCGGATGTTTAAAAACATAGTTAATGTCTTTTTGCTCCGCCATCGGCTTGAAAATTAAAAAAGTATCGGCAAGCAACTCAGTAACATTGGTTTTCACAAAGCTTAGTTTGAAACCGTTGGTTTCTGTTTTTCTAAAATCGAGCAGCTGGTTAGTGAGTTCGAGCAGTCGATTGGTACTTTTTTCCATCAGCATCAGGTTAACCTGTACGTCTGGAAGATATTCAGCTTTTTTGATCACTTTTTCCATAGGTCCCTTAATAAGTGTTAACGGCGTCCGTATCTCGTGGGCTACATTGGTAAAAAACTCGATCTTTGCATTGTAAATCTGTTTCTCTTTATCGTTTTCAAGCAAATCTATAATGTGCTGGTTCTTCTCTCTGACCCTGCGATGATAACTTCGCAGTATTAAATAAGCTGCCAGTAACCCGGTTATGAAATAAATTATATATGCCCAAGTGCTTTCCCAGAAAGGCGGGGCAATATCTATTTCTATACTCGCATCTTTAGTCCAAATGCCGTTGTCGCCTACTGCCTTAACTATAAAGGTGTAATTTCCGGGCTTTAACTGGGTAAAATAAACCTTACGATTATGCGTAAGTTCGGTTTCATATTTGTCCAGTCCTTTCATCTTATACCGGTAACGGGTCATTTCTGGAGACGAAAAGCTTAAAGCCGCGAAATCTATACTAAATGATGATTGATTATAATTTAATTTGATCTTTTTTGTAAGGATGATAGACTGATTAGGTATAGCTTCTCCCGGATTGGCAGGTATTTGATTATTTGAAACCTGAAAACCGGTGAAATATATAGGTGGTTTAAAATTATTGTTTCTGAAATCGGCAGGGTTAAAGCTGATCATGCCCCGCACACAGCCAAAGTACATTGTGCCATCGCTATCTTTGAATGATGAGTTATAATTAAACTGATTGCTAAGTAAGCCATTAGCCTGAGTGTAGGTTTTTACAGCGTCCGTGACCGGGTTTAAGCATACTAAACCGCGGGTGGTACTGATCCACAAATTTTTATTATTATCTTCTTCGATCCTGAAAATGTAATTGCTTGGAAAGCCTTTGCCCGAATCATAAAATTTGTAGCTATTCTTTGCCGGATCATACCGCCACAAGCCAAGTCCTTCTGTTGCAAACCATAAAATATTACGACTGTCCTCAAAGATGCCATTTATGATATTAGTTTTTAGAACATCTTTAACAGCGTAACGGTAATTGAGCTTTATTGCTGTGTTATTGTAAGGGTTGTACGTATAAATACCGTCATGCACGGTACCGATCCATATTTTACCGTTATGATCTTCGGTAATAGAATAAATAAAGTCAGATGCAGGTAACTTATCTATCAGCGTAAAGTCTTTATTTATTTGATTATATCTGTATAAACCATTTGTAGTACCTATTAATATTAAACCCCTGCGGGTTTTGCAAAAACACATAATAAAGTTACTTTTAAGGCTTGTACTACCCGCACCAGACATATAAACGTGTTCAACTTTACCGGTTTTAATATTCATTACGTTAAGGCCGCGTTCAAACGTTCCTATAAATAGCTCGTTCCCGACTGGTAATATGCCATGAATATTGGTATTGGTTATACTGGATTTGTCGCCTGGTAAATAATGCGTCCACGTGTGTCTGTCGGGTGCTAGTTTATTCAAACCGTTATCTTCAGTGCCTATCCAGATATTACCAAAAATGTCTTTTTTTATCTCGCGCACCACATTGCCCTTAAGCATACCCTTATCTTCATCGGGTTTAGGATAGTATTTATTAAAAGTTGAATACTGTTTGGGATAATAATTTATTCCGCCAAAATAAGTGCCTGCCCATATTCCCCCTTCTGAATCTCGGCAGAGCGAATAGACTGCGTTGTCGGAAATAGAGTAAGGGTCGTTAAAATGCTTGTGAAGATTAATGAAAGTGCCGTTCACCGAATCGTATATATAAATACCAGATTCGGTTGCTATCCAATATTTATTATCGCCGTAACACACAAAATCTCGTACGTAAATTGCTGTTTTATTGGCATTAATGCTTAGCCGGTTTTTATAACGAAGTGTGTGGATATCAAAATCTTTAAACCCTTGCGCGATAGAACCTATAAAAATATTGTTGCCTCCCGGATAAAATATTTTTTCAATGTATTTTGATGTGACCTTGTCTGAAGGCGCAAACAGCGGATAGCCGGTGAAAGTAGTATGATCAGAATTCAGCTTCTCAAGTATGCCATTAGTGGTGGATACCCAAACAGTACCCTGCGCAATTACGGCAGAAGTTGCATCAAAATGTTGTTGTGATCGATAGTCGGTGGCTTTTTTTGTTTTAATGTTATATTTTATGAGCGAAGCCCCCACAATATACCAGCAATTGTAGTCGTCATCATGCACTACACATCTTACAGCGGTTTTAGATGTATCTATATGATTGAAGCTCTCAGTCAGCGGGTCATATTTGTCCAGTCCTTCATCTGTACCTATCCAAAGTTCACCATCCTTATCAAGGCTCAGAACATGCACCATATTACTTGCTATGGTTTTCGTATCGTAAGCATTATGCCTGAATGTTTTAAACGTGTAGCCGTCAAACCGATTAAGGCCGTCTTTGGTGCCGAACCATAAAAAACCTTGTTTATCCTGTAGGGCACAAAACACTGTATTGTGCGAAAGGCCTTGCTCAACCTGGTAATGTTTAAAGTAGAAAGATTGGGCATTTACATGTGCAGAAAGTGCAAAAAATAAAATAATGTATAAAAATTTCGATCTCAAATTAACTGGCTTACCACAAATATAATAAACTAATATGCTATTTCAGTCGGCAAAATTGATACATTTTGACTAATTATTGATATTATTTGACTAATAGCTAAATATTAAAAACCTGTTACTTTACTCCATCGGCTTAAACATGTCAATTGTACATTTTAAGTCATCAATTCACCTTTTATAAACATTTTATGAGAAAATTTTTACTACTCAGTCATGAGGTACGTCCTCATGTGCAGGGCCCGCCACGCAAATGGGCTTCAAAAGTAACATTAATTGTTTTTTCTATCCTTTCTTGTATGTTGCTCTCCTTCAATGCTTCTGCCCAGAGCAGGAAGGTGACGGGTACCGTTGTTGACAGTACCAATGCCGCATTACCGGGGGTGACAGTTAAGATCCAGGGCACCTCATTCGGAACGACCACGGATCTTAAAGGAAACTTTAGTATTAAAGTGCCAAACGAAAATGCAACACTTACCTTTAGTTTCCTGGGATATGCATCGCAGGACTATCCGCTGAACGGACAAGTTAACATACGGGTACGTTTAAATGCAACAAACTCTTCTCTTTCCGAGGTGGTAGTTACGGGTTACGGTACACAGAAAAAAGGAGCCATTACAGGCTCTATCTCCACCGTTACCAGTAAAGACCTCGGTCGCGTACACGGCGGCTCTACCGTAAGTACCGATCTTGCCGGTAAGCTACCAGGCGTTACCTTTAAACAATCAGAAGGCAGGCCGGGAGCATCCGCCAGTATCCAGATCCGCAACATGGGTACGCCGCTGTATGTAATTGATGGTATACAGGAAGACGAAGGTCAGTTTAACAACCTTGCGCCTAACGATGTGGAAAGTATTACGGTACTGAAAGACGCATCGGCCGCTATATATGGCGTGCGTGCCGGCAATGGTGTGGTTGTGGTAACCACTAAAAAAGGCTCGGGCGAAAGCAGGATAAACATAGACTCTTACCTGGGTTATCAGTATTGGGACAGGTTTCCGAGTGCATTCACCAACTCTTATGATTATATGAAAGCACTGGCAGCTGCCCAGGTGGTAACCAACGGCTCTACCAGCATTACGTCCGATCAACTTGCCAAATACAAAGCAGGTACCGAACCAGGCTACCAGAGCTTTAACTGGAGGCCGTTTATTTTGGCTAATGCCGGTGCTCCCTTAAACTCTTTTCATGGCGATATGACCGGTGGTAACGACCGCATCAATTATTATGTAGCTGGTACTACCTTGTATCAGAATGATGAGGCCGGCTCTGAATATTATTTCAGGCGTACAAATATTCAGTCTAATGTGCGTGCCAAGGTTGCGGCTGGGCTTTCGGTTAGTTTGGACATCAACGGCCGTATAGAAACCCGTGAAAACCCAGGCGTTCCCGGTGGCGACGACTATTTTTTGGCGAAACTGGGCATATTGGAAAATACCCCGCTTGACAGGCCGTACGCCAATGATAATCCTAACTACCTGAGGGACAACGGTCCGCATACGGAAGCAAACTATGCTTTTTTGAATGATAAGTTATCAGGTGTTTACCATCAGGACTGGAGAGTGCTGCAAGCCAACTTTGGCGCCGAATACCAGATACCGGGTATAAAAGGTTTGGTTGCCAAGTATAATTATTCATATTATTTTGCAGATGAACTGCTGAATAACCACGAATATACCTACAACGCATACACCTATAACACCACTACTGGCAATTACGACATTACGCACTCTGTAACTAACCCGTGGCGCGAACGTGAGCAACGTAAAGAATTTAATACTACCTCACAATTCCAGTTAAACTATAACAATACATTTGGTAAAAGCACTATTGGCGCTGCGTTCGTTGCCGAGCGCATCCACCTGGAGCACCTGCGCAACTGGTTACATGCCAGCCCTATCTCAAACAACCTGCCGCTGATCTACCTCCCAACAGTTGACATATACCAAGACAGCGACAATTCCGAAGCGCGCATCGGTTACATTGCCAAGTTTGATTATAACTACGATAACAGGTATTACCTGGAATTTTCAGGCAGGCGGGATGCTTCGTATTTGTTTGACCCGGCCCATCGTGTAGGTTATTTCCCTGGCGTTTCGGCCGGATGGAGGATAACTCAGGAGAAGTTTGCAAAAAGCCTGCTTGGCAGCAACTCATTCCTGAATGATTTGAAATTCAGAGCATCATACGGTATACTGGGTGATGACCGCGACCCTAACAATAATCCTATTGTTGCGCCTTACGCCTACTTGCCAGGGTATAACTATAACGCTGGTGCAGCAGGCAATCTGGTTATACTGGATGGCAATGCCGTTTCTACATCACAAAATAAGGGCGTACCGGTAAACAATGTAACCTGGGAAAAAGACAAGATCTTTAATGTTGGTGCGGATTTCGTAATGCTGAATAACAAATTATCAGGGTCGATAGATTACTTTAAAAGGACACGTACCGGTATTGTTGGTACAGACTACCAGGTAGTATTGCCTGCCGAAGCCGGTTACAACCTGCCCGGCATTAATGAAAACAGCGACTCTCAGCAAGGCGCCGAGTTCTCGCTGGCTTACGCAAACAAAATTGGCAAGTTAGGTTATGACATTAGCGGTAATGTTTCATATAGCCGCCATAAAATTGGCACAAACGTAACTACTCCGTTCAGCAACTCTCTCGACCAGTATTTCAATTCGCAAACCAACCGCTATGCTAACATTACCTGGGGATACGAAGTGATCGGCCAGTTCACTTCAAAAGATCAGATTAATGGCTATAAGGTAAATGAGGATGGCAAAGGTAACAGCACCGTATTACCGGGCGACCTGATCTATAAAGACGAAAACGGTGATGGCAAGATAGATAAGAATGACATGCGCCCTATCGGCTATGGCCTTGGCACACAGCCTAATCTTAACTTCGGTTTTTCATTGGGGCTAAGTTATAAAGGCTTCGATTTTCATGCTGACTTTTCGGGTGGCTCTGGCTACTCATGGAATCAGAACTGGGAATCGAGATGGGCATTCCAAAACAACGGTAACCTTAACTCCATTTTCCTTAACAGCTGGCACTTGAGCGACCCTTACAACTTGAATAGTACATGGATACCTGGTAAATACCCGGTTAACAGGAACGACGTAGGCTTTACCCATTACGATTACGGCGATGGTAGCAATGCAATAAATTCTACCTTCTGGCTGCATAACGTTAAGTACATAAGGGCGCGTACAATAGAGTTGGGTTACTCATTACCTGCTGAATGGCTCTCTAAAGTAAAAATTAAACGTGCAAGGTTCTTTGCAAACGTGTACAACCTGTTCTCGATAGATAACCTGCACGAGTTTAGTGTAGACCCCGAAACAGGTGACGATAACGGCCTGCAAACCCCGCAGAACAGGGTATATAACTTCGGCGTTAACTTAACCTTTTAATTAACCTTTAAAGTTAAAAATTAGATGAAAAAGATAATAGGAATAATGAGTTGCGCGATCCTGTTAAGTGTTGTATCGTGCAAAAAAGACAGTAATTTTTTAGATGTCCCGCCAGTATCGGTCATCCCAACCAATACGGTATTCTCTGACCCGGCGTTGGTGCTGTCGGCTCTCGGCGACTTATATAACAGGCAGAAAGATTTTTCAAGCCTTGATGATGGATGGTCGACCTTTGCAGATTTTGGTGAGTCATTCCCGTCCGATAATGGCTTTTATTACATTGTACAAAACCGTAGCTGGGGATACGACGCGTGGAATATTTGGGATTATGGCTATATCCGAGACATGAACTTATTTATCGACAACGTAAACGCATCAACACAATTGCTTGCTTCCGATAAAAAAAGGTTTCTTGCAGAGGGCCGTTTCTTGCGTGCCAACTATTACTTTGAAATGGTAAAAAGGATGGGCGGCGTTCCGCTGATCACCAAAACACTCACCTACGACAATTCAGGCTCGGTTACCAGTCTGCAGACACCGAGAGCGAAGGAATCAGATGTTTATGACTTTATTATCAGCGAAGCCGAAGCGATCAAAAGCGACCTGCCAGCTGATCCATCTGAAAAATCAAGGGCTACCATGGGGGCTGCGTTGGCAATGGAATCAAGAGCTGCATTGTATGCCGCGTCTATAGCAAAATACGGCGCTACCACCCCGCAGGTTTCTTTGCCTGGTGGAGAAGTGGGTATACCAGCAAGCATGGCTGCGGGCTATTATCAAAAATCATTGGCTGCATCGCAGGCCATTATCAACGGCTCGGCGGGTACATACAAACTTTACCAGGTGTTGCCAAACCTTTCTGATAACTTTGCAGCTATTTTCCTCGATAAGAGTTCTGTCAACCAGGAATCTATCTGGGTTGAAGACTTCAAGGCACTGTCAGGCAAAGTGCACGCCTTTACTACCAATGACCAGCCATACTCGCTATCTGACGAGGCGTCAGATGCAGGCCGTTTAGATCCATCATTGAACCTGGTTGAATCATTTGAAAAGCTTGATAATACCTTTGCGCCGATACCTACCAAGGATGCTTCGGGCAACCCAATCTATTATTCTGATGAGCAAGGACCGTTCGCAGGAAGGGATGCCCGGTTAGCAGGTACTATTATGTTGCCAAATTATTTTTGGAAAACCGGTTATATCGATATCTGGGCCGGATACCTGCTTGCAAACGGCAGCATTGTAAGTAGCGACGACGCTACTCACTATGCAACTTTGCCAGGGACTAACACACAGGTGCAAGTGGTTGGTAAAGACGGCCCAACACCAACCGGCGAACCTTTGCGTACACAATCCGGTTTCTATATTCGTAAGTATCTCGACCCGCAAACAGGTTCAGGCCGCCGCGGCCGTGGTAGTGATGTAAATTTTATTCGCTACCGATATGGCGAAATATTGCTTAACGCCGCTGAAGCGTCTGCCGAACTTGGCGATTTTGCAACTGCATCTACTTATATTAACCAGGTACGGAGTCGGGCGGGTTTAACTACGCCGCTGGTATTAAGTTCTGCTAATTATTTTGACCGTATCGTTCACGAGCGCCGAGCC
The DNA here is from genome assembly GCA_051953515.1 of Mucilaginibacter sp. GTDB lineage: Bacteria > Bacteroidota > Bacteroidia > Sphingobacteriales > Sphingobacteriaceae > Mucilaginibacter. The sequence continues at coordinate 349 of JBQCIS010000380.1, read as the reverse complement.
GAGCTTTCATTTGAAGGCCACGTACTGTTTGATATGAAACGTTGGAGGCTGGCCCACAAAGTTTGGGACGGTACGCCTGAAAGTCTTTCAGACCTGACCAGCAACATTGGCTCAGCTACCAAACGCAATACGCAACCTTGGGGTTTGTATCCATACAAATACTACAACCCAGGCAGCCCTAACAACGGCAAATGGGTATTTAAAGAAGTATTGCCGGCAAATGTAACCGGGGTTCTTAATTTCAGACTTGGTAACTATTATTCTCAGATCAGTGATGGCATTATCAGCGCCAATCCGAAAATAGTAAGGCAGCCAAATCAATAAGTTTTATATCATAAACAGCATATCA
>JBQCIS010000379.1:0-5536 GCA_051953515.1 Mucilaginibacter sp. | reverse complement strand
ATAAAACCGCTTAAATCTTCCGGTATTGGGGTCTAAAACATTTAATCCGTCAATCGTGCCCACCCATATTTTCCCGTTTTTATCTTCGGCGAGCGCATTGATATAATTAGAACTGATACTGCTGGTATTCCCTTGAATATTAACAAAATTCTGAAATGAGTAACCATCAAACTTACAAAGTCCGTTATCTGTTCCTACCCACATGTAGCCGCGGCTGTCTTTGAGGGCCACTGTTACGTTTTCAGATGGCAGGCCATCATGAGTAGTATACGATTTTAACGCAAAATTTTTAATGTCGTTGACCGGAATATTTGCATGTTTCTGCCCTTTTAAGTTAAACAAGCACAGCAGACTAATTAAAAACAAGAAGACAGTTTTAGCCATATATCTACTATCGCATTTAAATTAAGCAATACATCACGCCATTTATCACGACTACTCCCTGCTTTATAAAAACAAGTGTAGGAGTCTCCATTTAGCCAGTTGCCAAAAGGGAAGTTACATTTAGTCGATTCAGCTGTGTGATGCTGAAATTTTTGGGTTTATAATATCTCAAATCTAAAAAATAATAATTGTATTATTTACACTAATTATTAAAATATATGTATTGAAGCGACTTTAATAGTGCATATCCGCATGTACATATCTTATAAATGAATAAAATGCGCAGGCTTATTGCTTAATAAGCAACCAAAATGATATTTTATCCCCGCAATATTCCGGCTTTGTCCCCTTTTCAGTTTCTGCTTTTTAAGGGAGATTTATGACAACCGATTTAAACTCAGTTATTTCCTATTAATCATTTTGCAAGGTCAGTTTTGTGACTAATTACCGGGTGAATAAATTCATCATAAGGTGATATATGTTTAATACCGGGTAGGAAATACTGTGTTTTCAATACGTCTGCCACTAACAAATTGGATTTATTTTGAAAACACTTAAAGCAGATTTATCATTAAGCGGCGCGAAAATTTATTGCCTGCTAACGGCAGGCAGGCCCCCGCCGATATTCACTTGTCAACAACCGGCCAATTATAAAGAGTTAATATTTAATAATATATAAAACACGCACCTTTTATTAAAAATTATGAGACACAATTCTAAACTTTTGCTACTATTTATAAGTATTTTAAGCCTTGCTGCATGTTCTAAAAAAGAGGCCCTAACGTCGCAGTCGGGTCTTGTTCTAAAGGCATCAAAAAAATCATTGGCCTTAGCCTCCAACACAAACGGTTTCCGAGGCATCAACTGGGCAGATCCGAATGGCAATGACGCCAATAACCGGGTGGTATTGCCCAGCGGCATGACCAGTACCATTACCACCACCGCCGCTGCAGCCGTTGCTACACGTATTTCTAACGCACTTAAGGCAAGCGGGGGAACCACTATACGTATGCCAATAAACCCGTGGACACCACAAAATGCAACCTATTGGGCATCGTATCAGGCAGCCATCAATGCCATTATAGCAAACGGCTGCAACGTAATTCTTTGTTACTGGCCGGTTGGCGTTCATCATGTGCCCGATACTGCACAATGGCATACTATGTGGGCAAGTGTAGATGCTGTATATAAAAGCAATTCATCGGTATTATATGAGCCGATTAATGAACCCGCAGATTACTCAAGTACCGATCTGGCAAATTTATACGCAGGCTTCCTGACAACCTTTAGTCCGGCGGCCGGTAAATGTATATTTGACGGTACCGGTTATGCCCAGGATGTCACCTCGATTGGCGCCGACTCCCGCTTAAGTAATCAATACCTTGGTTTTCATACCTACTGGTGGTTCTGGGGTTCATATAACGTATGGAGCACCTATTATAACACTACTTCAGGCAAAGTAGGCTCTTACGCCTCAAGAACCATTGTAACTGAAATTGGCGTTGAAAGTTATAGAAATATCGGCTTTTACTGGCAATGGGATACCGGCGTTGAGGAAGACCAGGCCTTTTTAACCGGCAATTTAGCCTTCGCAAAAGATAACTCTATGGGCACCATTGCATGGTCTGGCGTAAACGACACGGATACCTATCGCTGGTATGTTTCCAACACCAATCTTACAGAGGTAAGCCCTGGTGCGGCTAACATGTTCCGGTGGTCATGGCAGCTAACGGCATCGCCCGTTTGGCAAGGCCCAATTGCCGATGGCCGTTATACACTTAAAAACCGCGCTTCAGGTATTATGCTGGATAACCTTGGAAATACAGCAGATGGTTCTGCAGTAGGTCTTTGGGCAAGCTCATCAAGCACTAACCAGGAATGGAATATCAGCTATACCGCAGGCTATTACACCCTAAGCTGCGAAACAGGCGCCGGCTGTTTGGATGTGAGCACCAATACGGCTGACGGATCAAGCGTTTTGCATTATGGTACCGACACCAATCATTCGCAGCGCTGGTCCATCGTTTCTGTCGGCAGCGGGTATTATAAGATCGTTAATCTCCAAACAGGCAAGTGTCTTGATACAGGCGGCGCCACCACTAATGGATCGCCTGCGGAGCAATGGACGAGCGGATCAAGCTATAACCAGCAATGGCTGCTTACTAAGATTTAATCTCACGTTATTCAGGTAAACAATCTGCTGCTTTTAAAACACGCCATAACTATGGCGTGTTTTTTTTTGTAGAATTAAATTTCAGCCAGCATGAGTATGCTTTGTGCATTTGGGCGAGGAGAAATTTTATATGCTATACCGGCTAATAAGGATGATGCAAACGGTTTTTCACCTGCTCTAACCGCGTAATACCTTTGAAATGAAGGATCTAAATAACATCGCGTTTTAAACAAAGCGTTTACAAAAAGTCAAAACAATTCCCTCAAAAAACCACCATAGCACTACAAGACGAGATACTGTAGCATTTGTAGCAGGTGTAGCTTCGTAGCAGGCGCTACAATGCTACAAACGGATACACAAGTTAATAAGCGCATCCTTAATTAATAATTGATAAACAAATAATTACCATCCGGATGCATTATTAAACCCTCTTGTTTATTAACTAACTAACAGCACATTCGGAAAAAACAAAAAACCCTCGAAAAACTGTCGATTATGGCAGTTTTTCGAGGGTTAAATTGGATAAGCTAAGCCAGATTAATACCCCGGATTGTTGGGTAATAACTTTTTGTTAATATCAATATCAGCTTGCGGAACAGGCCATAACCATCCTTTCTTCGGATCAAATGTTCTGGTCTCCATTTTAACTTCCTGAAACTGCCATGTAGCGGAATTAGCGGGGTTTGTTAGTAAGGCTTTATTATAGCCATAAGTGTCATGCACTAACGATGCATCCTGCCAACGCAACATATCGGCGTAACGGGTGCCTTCGAAGGCAAATTCCACCCGGCGCTCGTGACGGACGATACTTCTCAATTGGGTTTGGCTTAAGCCGGTACCTTCTACATCTTCAACTTTAGGCATTTTCACCCTTGCCCTTACCTGGTCAATCAGCGTATAAATTTCCTGTGAGGTGCTGCCCGATTCGATCAAAGCCTCCGCCCTCATCAATAAAACATCAGCATAACGCATCAGAATGGTATTCAGCGGACAATTATTAGGATCGGCAATACCGATGTCGGCATATTTACGTGGGCGCATACCAGACGGTGTGACGTCGTTCGCTGGAATATAAGTGATGCTACCCCATTGCGAGCCAGGCAATACCACCGTTGCAGCAAGTCGTGGGTCGCGGTTTACATACGGGTTTTGAGGATTATAGCCAGATGCGGTATTGGTAATTGGCAAGCCGTTAGTCATATAATAAGCATCTACAAGGTCTGTAGTCACATTAGCCGTAGGCCAAACACTTAAAGACAATGCGCTTGATGGCCATGGCTGCGGCTGCGTGGTGGGAATATACTGGATATCAAATATCACCTCGCTGTTGTCTTCATGGGCTTCGTCAAATGTACTGGCATAATCAGGGTACAGGCTATACGTATTCATATTAATTACATCTAATGCAGCCTGTGCAGATGCTGTCCATTGCTGGTTGTATAACAGTATTTTTGCTTTATAGGCCAGCGCTGCGCCTTTGGTAGCACGACCAACATCTGTACTGGCGTAAGAGGTTGGTAAAACAGCTGCGGCATCGGTAAAATCAGTCAATATCTGATTAAGCACCGTAGCTTTGGCGGTTCTGGATACATAAGCTTCAGATAACGGCAATACCGAAGTGATCAACGGAACGTCACCGTAATAGCTGATAAGATCAGCATAAGCATATCCCCGCAAAAACTTCGCCTCACCAATCATAGCGGCTTTATCACTGCTGCCAATAGTGGCTTTTGCTATATCTTGTATAAATTCATTTGCACGTGAGATAATGGTGTAATCCTGTGTCCATTTGGCATACGGGCCCCAACTGTTACTTGTGGTCTGCCATTCACCTATTTCACGCGAACCCTGCCATGAATCCTGGCAATAAGAATTATCAGATTCAAAATCAAACTGAAAAAACTGGGTTGGTGTAGCATTTGGCTGAATAGCATTGTAAATACCTATCAGCGCCATTTTTACCTGCGTTTCGTTTTGATAAAAAGTGGACGGCGACAGCCTGTCTTTAGGCGTTTTGTCGAGCAGGTTCTTTTGGCAACTCGTAAAACAGATGATGACAACGAGACCTATAATTTTATGAATGGTTTTCATGATTTTCTTTTTTAAAAATTAACATTTACTCCAGCAGTCATGATACGAACCTGAGGGAATGCCTCTGCCCGGGTTTGATCAGTGGTCTGTTCCGGATCAAAACCTTTAAAGTTCGTTATGGTAAACGCATTCTGAACGTTTGCAAAAACTCTTAACGAAGACATACCGATCTTGGAAAGAACTGACTTATTAAAGGTGTACCCCAGTTCGATATTTTTCAAACGCAGGTATGAAGCATTGCCAACGTAAAATGATGAATGCAGACCATTCCTGACACCATCAAGTGATAGGCGTGGCATTGTATTGGATGGATTGTTAGGTGTCCATCTGTTCAGCCACCAGTCGCCCAAATTCGCAAAACCGCTAAACGGAGAGGCAATTTCGTAATAGGTATAACCTTGTATGCCCTGAACGCCCTGTAAAAATGCGCCGATATCAAAACCTTTATAAGCCACATTGAAATTGGCCCCATAGGCGAGGTCAGGGAATTGTTTACCGATAATTTTGCGATCATGGTTCTGGTCAACAACACCATCGCCGTTTAAATCAGCATACTTAATGTCGCCAGGTACCGGGTTAAAGTCAGTTACCCTTACTACGCCAGGCTTAAGTGTATAATTACGACTTGCGTAAGGTATGGACGGATCGCTGTTATTTTGCCACGTGAAGTCGGATATCTGATAAACGCCAGCCATCTGGTAGCCATAAAAAGAATTAATTGCAGAGCCAACAACAATTGCTTTAGGCGAAGTGAATTGCTGCGGAACATCCATGCTCAGTATCTTGTTAACAATGTGAGATGCATTTACACTCACTCTGAATTTTATGCCGTTGTCAAATGCTTTTTTGTACGTTACTGTAAGCTCCAAACCTTTATTTTGCAATTCA
>JBQCIS010000378.1:0-3888 GCA_051953515.1 Mucilaginibacter sp. | reverse complement strand
ATACCTGCTGAATACGAGGTAAAACTGCTGAAAAAAGGCCGCGACGTTTTTTCCGGCGGATTTGGGAATGAAGGATCTGGCGGGCACAGTCACCTGGTTTTTAACTGGAAACACGATGTGGTGTATAAACTGCTGGTAGGCGCCAAACCTGCCGGCGACCACACCATTTTTACCGCCTATTTTTACGCGCCCGAAAATGGCAAATGGCAATTGATAGCCCAGTGGGACAAAACTAAAACCGGTGGCAAGCTGCTAACAGGCCTCTATTCGTTTGTAGAAAACTTTGGTGATAATGGCATGGATTACTTTAAGGCATATTATGGCAATCAATGGGCATGTACCCCGTCGGGTAAATGGATAGAGCTTACATCGGCCCGCTTTACTACAACTGCCGACCCTATAAAACACCCCAGATTTGATTATGGAAGCGGCAGCCAGGGCAAATGGTTTTACATGTTCTCGGGTGGTTTTAAAAAGGTAGGGACAACACCTTACGGCACAATAGTAAACAGGGAGCCTAACGGGCAGCAACCGGTAATTGATTTTGCATCGCTACCGGAAAATTAAAAGCAATGGCATGCGTGCAAACGTATGCACGAAGTATATTTATCCATTTTTTAATATAAGGGCTATTTTTAAATAGTTTGAAAGATAATCATCTGCCGCTTCGTTATAGCGGTTAATAATTAAGATCGGTTATTAGTTAATTAGGCACCTCTCTGGCGGGAGGTGCTTTTTTGGTAAAGAACCCTCAAATAAGTAGTACAATGATTATTAACCTGCGATACGCGTTAGCCTGGTAACATTATTAGAATAGTTATCCAAATATTCGCGCGGCGAGTTGCCTATTACCGTTTTAAATACCCGGTTAAAATTTGTAATGCTCTTAAAACCACATTTGTAGGCAATGGTAGAAATGCTATCAAATTTATGGGTGGTTAATTTCTTACAGGCCTCATTTACCCGAACCTGGTTAAGGAACTCGATAAAAGTATAACCTGTATGCTTTTTAAAATACCGGCAAAATGATTCGGGCGTCATAAATGCTGTCTTTGCCACATCTTCCAGCGTTATGGGCGACCCATAATTCTGCATAATGAAATTGTAAATATTTCCTATACGGATACCCTCGTTTTCGCTGATGGACGGAAAATCGCCATAAGATGAAAGCGGCTCCAGCCTGGTATCGATACGGCAGATACTATTCAACAGCTCCAGAAAGTAAATGATCTGGGTTGAACCGCTTGAATTTTTAACCTCATTCATACGCTCAGCCACGTTCTCAAATCTGGATGTGGGCACTTTAAACCCTTTTTCGTGCTGGAGCAGAAAAGTTTTAAAGGGTTTCAGTTCGGGCAGGTTAAATAACGATAATAAGCCGCCATCGATATTAAAAAAAATAGTAAGCGCCTTTATACCCTGGCTGCTCTCTGTTTCAAAATATTCAGGTGCGCTTTTAAACACATGAGGAAGATTTGCGCCTAACACATATATCTCGCCGGGAGCAAAATCATGCATATTATTGCCTGCGATCAGGGTGCCTTCTCCACGCTGTACCCAGGTGATCTGGATCTCTTTGTGCCGGTGCAGATGCGGGTAATGATGCGGTAACTCAACTTCATCTATAATAACACTTTTATCAAGCGCTACCGGGATTGTAAACTGCAAGACTTTCATCTCTTATGCGGATTGTTCCGCGTTCAATTTACAATTAATTAGCACAATATTGCAACAATATCAGCCAATCAAGTTAAAATATGGCAAGTATTGGATAGAATATAACTTGGCTAGCAAAAAATATGGGCGATAAGCCAGCCCACAGCAGGCCATGCATTTAATTAAACCTATCCGGTGAAAATGCACTTATATCGATCTCGGCAGCGGTCTGTTTGGCTATTTCCGATACCAATAAACCGGTACCAAGACCAAGGCTCAGGCCCATCATGCCATGCCCGGTAGCTATGATCAGGTTATTATATTTTTTGCTGCGACCAATGTACGGCAATCCATCTGGCGACGATGGGCGAAATCCAAACCATACATCCTTTTCGGCCGGCAATGCGGGATGCAGGTCGGGGAAATATTTTGGCACCGATTCAACAATCCCTTTTACCCGGTTCATGTTTACGCGGTTGTTTATCTGATCCAGTTCCATTGTGCCGCCGTACCTTATGCTGCCATTCATGGGTGTAATGGCTACACGCGCTTCGCATAACAATGCAGGTATCTGCATACGCTGCTGTGGTTCTTTCTCCATAAACGAATAACCTTTACCTGGCATTATGGGTACATTTAACCCAACAAGTTTGGCTATGGACGGCGACCACGAACCACCGGCGATAACAAAGTCGTCGGCTGTCCATTCTTCGTTATTGGTCCAGACCTTGGTTATTTTTTGGTTTGATGTTTCAATACGTGTCACCTCGTGGTTTCGCACAATGCGTACGCCATTTGCTTCGAGGTGCTTTACCATTGCGGCGATAAGATGATTGGGATACAGATGCGCATCGCAACGATAATGCACCGCTCCCATTACATCGAGCTTAAGTTCCGGCTGAAGGGCTTGGCATTCATCCGCATTTAATACGGCCATATCCAGCCCCAGCTCGCGGCCCTTTTGGGCCAGGTGGGCTTCTTCCTCCGCTGCTTTTTCTGTTTTATAAAACATCAGAATGCCCTTTTCAACCAAACCAAAATCAAAGCCAGGCTCTTTAGACAAAGCTTCGTACAAATTTTTGCTCAATAACGATATTTCGAGTAAAGGCTTTGCCGAACGCTCTACATGAGCGGTATTTGCGCTTTTCAGGAACTTCATCCCCCACGAGAACAATGCGGGATTAAGCGAAGGCCTTACATAAAACGGACTTTTACTGTTAAACATCCACCTGATACCTTGCTGCACCATGCCCGGCGAAGCCAGCGGAACAAAATGGCTTGGTACAATCATGCCGGCATTGCCAAATGAGCAGTTATCGGTAAGTCCGCCTTTTTCGAGTATGGTAATATCATGCCCATCGCGCTGCAAAAAATATGCGGCGCTTAAACCCATTATTCCGCCACCTATAATGATGATCTTCATATTAATTATTTATATCGGCAAGTATTATATTACCTGGAAACCGTGCGCATAAGGGTCGTCATCGTCAATTTTAATAGTGTTGTAGCCATATACTTTCGCCCATCCTTCAATACCGGGTACTATGGCGTCTATATCGCCTATCTTCACCACATCCTCAACGGTGCCGGTAAATTTGCTGCCAATAATACTTTCATGAATAAACCGGTCGCCTTTTTTCAGTTTGCCCTTTGCATGCCACTGCGCCATACGGGCAGAAGTACCGGTGCCACACGGCGAACGGTCAATTGCTTTATCGCCATAAAAAACGGCATTACGGGCGGTAGCATCGGCAGAAAGCGTGGCGCCCGTCCATAAAACGTGGGTACAAGTATTAATGGTAGGATTTTGCGGGTGAACAAACTCATAAGCCTCGTTTATGCGCGTGCGTATAGTGCGGCTCCAGTTAATGAGTTGCCCTGCGGTGTAATGCTCCAGGCCCGGAAAGTTTGGCTGCGGATCTATTATCGCATAGTAATTGCCGCCATAAGCTACGTCAAAGGTAAGCGAGCCCAGGTCGGGGCATTCTACCTGCAAATTCTCTGCAGCCAGGTACGATGGCACATTTACCAGTTTAACCGATGTTACCTTCTGCCCTACTTGTTTGTAAGAAATGGTCACTAATCCGGCAGGCGCTTCCATACGTACTATGCCAGGTGTTTTCGGCTGGATAAGTCCTTCCTCAATAGCAATGGTTATGGTGCCGATAGTACCATGACCACACATGGGCAGGCACCCGCTGGTTTCTATAAATAACACAGCCACATCATTCG
>JBQCIS010000377.1:0-3149 GCA_051953515.1 Mucilaginibacter sp. | reverse complement strand
CTGAAAAATTCGTGGCCATGGTAGTTATTGATAATTTTATACCCGCGCCCGCTAAGGTTTACCATCACCTTCATGTTGAGGCCAAAACTCGCCGCATTCATTCGCATAGCTGGCGCTGGTAGTAACCTCGCTGTATATCTTATTCTGGTTGGTTAAAATCTGTACCTTTTTCATTCCTCGTCCGAATAATCCCGTTGCTCTAATAAAATATATTTGTTACCATTTTGGTCGGCAACGGTAAATTCCAATCCACAGCTGGTGTACCGTGGCATGCCTTCGCATTTTACGCCGGCCTGGCCCAATCGGTAATAGTCTCTTAAACAATCATCGGTGTTTATCGTAAGTGCCTGCTGCGGTGAATCACCCCTTTGCAGCAGTGCGATAAAAAAATTATTCCCCCATTTATTTTTTACCAGGAATCCGTGCCTGCCGGGTTTGTCCATCTCACTTAATGTCCCGTAGTTAAAAAAGCCGAGGTATTGCGTCATAAATAACAAGGCTTTTTGGGGCTCCTTAACATATACATCTGCATAAGTCAACTCTTCTGTCACCATAGTCAGGTAGTGCTTTTTAATACTCCACAAAACTACCGGCGGTGGTAATCTGCCTGATACCCCCGCGAGGGGTATTTTTCTTTCACGATGTGCCAAACCGCCCTGATTAACTCAAAAAGGCTATAAAAGCATATCCGGTTGGAGGGCTTATCTCTAAAATTACAATCTAATATTAACTGACAAAATGAAGAAACTCCCGCCTCCGCCATGAGCTGCGTTCGTGATTGCAAGCTCATTTACCAAGAAACAGCACAAAAGATTTAACTATTTAAATGACTATGAAACGAAAATTACTTTTTATTTTATGTATAAGCCTGACCACGTTTATACAAGCCTTTGCGCAAAACCGCACCCTTACCGGTACGGTTACCGGCAAAGACGACAATCTTCCAATCCCGGGAGCAAGTGTTACCGTTCCGGGTACACAGGTGGGTACGCAAACTAACGACTATGGTAAGTTTACCATTAAAGTGCCCGCTTCTGCAAAATCCCTGGCATTCTCATTTGTAGGCTATAAAAGCGCTACAGTTGAAATCGGCTCGGGCGATGTTATAAATATTGCCCTTGAAACTAATGCCAGCCAGCTGAAAGAAGTTGTAGTAACCAGCGGATATGGCATCAAGCAAACCGCACGGTCAAACTCCAACTCGGCACAAGTAGTTTCCGCTACGGATTTGAACACTGTGCGGGAGCCAAATATTAACAACGCCCTTGCAGGCAAAGTGGCAGGCATACAGGTGCGCAGCCAGTCGGCAGCGGCGCTGGGTCGCAACACCGAGGTAAGGCTTCGCGGTGCATCGGGTTTTGGCGCCGGCCAGGGTGCTTTGTATGTGGTTGACGGCACGATACTGCCTAACGCAGACGACCTGAACCTTGATGATGTTGAAAGTGTAACGGTGTTACAAGGCGCGGCTGCAGCCGCCTTATTAGGCTCGCAGGGTGCAAACGGAGCGATCGTTATTACAACCTCGAAAGCTAAAAAGAACGGCGGTTTAGGCATCGACCTGCGCCTGGGAGCTACCTGGGACAAAGCCTATATATTGCCAAATTACCAGAATACTTATGGCGGCGGCAATAACCCGCTGTTTACGGAGTATGTTTGGAAACAGGGCGACCCTGAGCATTGGAAATCATTAAGCGGCAAATACTATCCGGATTATTCCGATGATAGCAGCTGGGGCCCTAAACTTTCCGGGCAAGAGTATATTCCATGGTATGCATGGTATGCAGGTACAAAATATACCGGTAAGACAGCTTCGTGGACAGCCCACCCTGATAACGCGATCAATTTTTATCAGACCGCGCCTTTGCTTGATAACAGCGTAGTGTTTAACAAGGGCGGCGATGATTATAGCATAAAGATAGGCTACGGCAACCTTTACCAGAAAGGTATTATACCCAACCAGGATTTAAAGAGGAACACCTTAAACATCAACTATAACTACGACCTGAATAAACACCTGTCATTCAGCACCAGCATCAATTATACCAACCAAAAGCAAAATGGCGCCGTAAACGATAACTATGCTGCACTTGGTACGGGTGGTCTTACCCAATGGTTTCACCGCGACCTGGATATAAACGTATTGAAAGAATTGCGCGGGCTGCAATATGGCCCCGGCCAGTATGCAAGCTGGAACCATAACGATCCGAATGCCTGGAACCCTGCCAACCCTTCGGCATTTTACGCAGGCAATTACTGGTACAACTATTATACTTACCAGGACCTGATTGTAGACAAGCTGAACAGGGACCGACTGTTTGGTGATGTAGCTTTAACTTATAAGGTTAATAACGATTTAAGCTTTAAGGTAACGTACAGAAAGCAGCAGGCTGATAGCTGGCAATATCATATCACGCCCACAGAGCTGGAGCTAAGCGCAACGCAAACAGGTCAGAAAGGATTGTATGCCACCACCAACACCTATTCGAACCGCGAAAACCTGGAGTTTTTAGCCACCTACAGTAAAAAAATAAAGGATTTCAAGATCGACGCGAATTTTGGTACGGATAAATTTAACTGGACATATAAAGATGTATTTGCTTCAACAAATAACGGCTTAGCTATACCCTATCTGTATAACATCGGCAACAGCGTCGACCCGCCGACTATCACTAATACAAGAATCAGCGAGAAATACAATGCGGTGCTGGGCCATGCATCAATCAGCTGGAAAGACCTGATATTCCTTGATGGTTCATTACGTAACGATTGGTTTTCTACTTTCCCGCAAACCAAAAACGATGTGTTGTCAAAATCCTTTGGCTTGTCGTTTATTTTTAGCGATTTATTGAAGAGCCAGCAAAGTTGGCTGAGCTATGGTAAATTGAGGGCTACCTACGGTCAGATTCCAAAGGCTTTGGGCGCTACAAACGAAACCTTTGGCGCCTACCGTTACCCGGGGGCTTCGTACGGCGTTAGTCCTAACAAATTTAACGGGCAGCTGTTGCAGGCCAATCCTACTCAAAGCGTCGACCCGCAAATTCACGGTTCTACAGTAACACAAAGAGAGTTAGGTTTGGACCTGAGGTTCTTTAATGACAGAATCGGCATTTCAGGTACCTACTGGACCGGCTCGGAAACCGACATCCCTT
>JBQCIS010000376.1:0-4937 GCA_051953515.1 Mucilaginibacter sp. | reverse complement strand
CTGAACAATGGCAACTGCCGCAAGAAAAATAGTTAGGAAAACCGCCGTAATAAACGTTTTGTTGTACGGCTTTACATAGTGCATTACCCGGCCCAACAAGCTCCAGTCGAGTGCTTTGCCAGTAACAGCTGATTGGGATTTTTTGTCTTTATTTTCCTTTTCCTTGCTCACGGCTCAAATATAAATACAATAAATGCTTGCCGCTCTTCAGGAGGTAAGCGGAAATGGATATTTTACTTCCGTAAGATATAACCCGCAGGCAGGCACAGATGTTCCGGCCTTACTACGGCTTTTGCTCTGGATAATGAGCTTTACTTCCCAGGGTTCTATCTCATGGCGCCCAACCTGCAACAACGTCCCCACAATGGCCCGCACCATGTTACGCAAAAACCGGTCGGCAGAAATATGGAATACAATACCGTCGGGCGTTTCCGCCCATTCGGCACGATAAATTTTACAATTGTTAGTTTTTACCTGCGTGTTCGATTTACTAAAACAGCTGAAATCGGTAAATTCCATAATCATCTTCGCGGCCCTATTCATCAGCTCCAAATCCGGTTGGTCGCGTATCAGCCAGGAATAGTTTTGTTTAAAGGGGTCTTTATTAAAGTGGATATGATATTCATATGAGCGCAGCACGGCATCAAACCGCGCATGCGCTTCGGAAGACACGGGAATAAAATTCTTGATCGCTATATCAGCAGGCAATATGGCATTCAAGCTTTTCCCCTTATCCACGAACCATGAACTATGAATCATGAATCCATCTTCCACATCCAGATCAAAGTGCGCAAAAAACTCACGGGCATGCACGCCGGTATCTGTTCGGCCGCAGCCGGTGGTTTCTACAGGTTGGCGCAGAACGGTGGTCAGTGCCTTATCCAATATTTCCTGCACGGTAATGGCGTTGGGTTGCACCTGCCAGCCATGATAGTTGGTACCGTCATAAAAAAGTTCAATAAAAAAGCGTTGGGTTGCCACTGAGACAAATTTACTAATTTACAGGGAAGCTCACACAGGGAATTAATGCAGGCTTGTGATAACAAATAAAAAATCATGTCATACCTTATCGGCAGTTTAGTTATAACGAATAATTTCCAAAAGCAAATTCCCGGGTCATTGCGCTTGGTTACTCAAACAATCCTATCTTTGCTTTAAATACAGATACTTATATGATACAACGCATACAAAGCATTTACCTGTTCCTTGCCAGCCTGGCCATATTTGCGCTTTACCTGTTCCCGTTAGTGCATAATGTGTATGTCGGGCCAATCCCTATGACTATTTCTGTTACCGGAAGCTATATTGATGTTGCCGGCAACCAGGTTATGAAAGATCATTTCGTGGCGCTTAGCGCGGTCACGGCTATTATAGGGCTTATCCCTCTGGTGATTATATTTCTTTTCCGCAACCGTAAGCAACAAATCGCCCTGTGCTGGAGTGCCATACTGGTAATAGTAGGTTACAGTTTCTGGATGACGCAATGTGCAAAAGGTGTAGTTGGCGAAGGGGCGTTAAAAGTGAGCAATTTCGGTATCGGGGTACTGCTTTGCCCAATCGCCATTGTATTGATGATAGCCGCTGTAAAGGCCATCCAAAGAGATGAAAAGCTGATAAAATCGGCCGACAGGTTGAGGTAGATTATATATCTACGCCATGCTGAACTTGTTTCAGCATCCCACAGACAGGTATACGCCATTTACATGCGACCCGCCAGTTATATGGGGCGCCGAAACAAGTTCGGCATGGCGGGAAATTATACAAGTAGCCAATATACCCAAGCGCGTAAAGGCCCGCCGATGGAAGAGCTTTTGGCTAAAAAGTGGCGGCTGACTGTGCGGCGCGGACCTGTGTAGCCAGCTTTTGAAGGGTTGACTTGTGCGACAAAAAGCCTTTCCATCGGCTTGAATTTTTGCTTTTGTTTCAAGACAAAATAAGTAGCCTCAGCGGCAATGAGCGGTTAAAGGGATAGGTTACAAAGCAGCTATAGAAGCAAGGTTGCGACCTGTAAACGCAGAGATTGCTTCGTTCCTCGCAATGACGCATTGATATTAAACCTTATTACACAATTTAAATTACTTTTACGTTACAGTAATACCGCTTTAACGGCGCCTATGCACGCTACCGATAATTATGAACTACTGATCGGAAAGATCAACACCTTTATCCGCAAATATTATTTCAATAATCTTTTGCGGGGGTTAATCTTTTTGGGTGCCGGCCTGTTTTCGGCTTATGTAGCTATTACCCTTAGCGAATACTTTGGCAATTTCAGTATATTGCTGCGTACCATCCTGTTTTACTTTTTTATACTGCTTAATTTGGGGTTAATCGCCTGGTTGGTTATCCCTTCGCTCCTCGCCTGGCTTAAATTTGGCAAAACACTCTCGCACGATGAAGCCGCCGAGATCATCGGCAAACACTTTACCGATGTAAACGACAAACTCCTCAATACCCTGCAATTAAAAAAACAGGCCGCATTGGATGATAACCGCCGCGCGCTCATCGAAGCCAGTATCGACCAAAAGATCGAACTGCTAAAGCCGGTAAGTTTTCCATCAGCCATAAATATCCGCGAGAACAATAAGTATCTTAAATGGATGATCGTTCCAGCGGCCGTTATCTGCCTTATCGCATTGGCGGCACCGTCGGTATTAACGGAAAGCACCAAAAGGCTTATCCGGCACAATGAGTACTTTGCCCCTGTTGCGCCGTTCCGGTTCAACGTGCTCAATTCATCTTTAAATGCGATACAGGGACAAGATCTGAAGCTTGATGTAAAACTCACCGGCAATAAAATACCGGCAGATGTATATGTGCAACTCGCCAACAATACCTTTAAGCTGGATAAGCAGAGCATCAGTCATTTTCAATACCTGTTCACCAACTTGCAACAGAATACTACTTTCAGACTTACGGCAAATGGCTTTACTTCCGTTCCCTACGAGATCAGGGTAAACTTACGACCCTCTTTATTGCATTTCGATGTGGATTTGAACTACCCGGCCTATCTGCACAAAAAGTCCGAAACCGTAACTAACGCAGGTGATCTGACTATTCCGGTAGGAACAACCGTCAACTGGCAGTTTCATACCGAGCATACTACCGGGCTGGCTTTTTCAATAGGCAGCAAGACAGAAAGCATCAACGAAACCGGCCGCGACCTGTTCACTCATCGCGAAAGGATACTGAATAACACTACGTATAAAATCAATCCGCAAAATGCGTTGGTGAAGAATAGTGATTCAGCCAGTTATCGCATAAACGTAATTGCTGATGAGCCGCCGACCATCATCGTTGAGGAAAAACCGGACTCGGTAAGCATGAAAGCTTTTTATTTTAACGGGAAAATACAGGATGATCATGGTTTTTCATCATTGCTGTTCTACTATCGTGCCGGTACGCCAAATGATAAAACCATCAGGTTTATTACTAAACCCGTAAAGGCTGACTTGTCGCAGACTCAATCAAATTTCTTTTATTACTGGAACCTGAAAGACCTGGGTATAAAACCGGGCGACCAGGTAACTTATTATTTCGAAGTAGCCGATAACGACGGTGTAAACGGTCCCAAAAAAGCACGTACGACTGAGCGAACACTCAATGTAACTGATGCAAAAGAGTTGAACGACCAGATAGAGCAAAGCACGCAGGCCGTTAAACAAAAAATGGAATCGGCTGCTAAAACTGCCGGGCAGGTGGAGCATGACGCGCAAAAACTGAACGAAATGCTGCTTAACAAAACCTCCCTCAGCTTCGACGAAAAGAAGCAGATACAAGACCTGCTCCAGAAAAAACAGGAACTGGATAACCTGGTAAAAGAAATACAGGATGAAAACAAAAAGAATACTTACAACCGGCAGGAGAACCAGCAGCAATCACAGGAGTTGACCGAAAAGCAAAAGCAGATGGACAAACTGCTCAGCAACATCCTCGACCCTAAAATGCAGCAAATGCTTCAGAACCTGCAGCAACTTTTACAGCAGGACCAGAAGGATGCCACGCGCGACGACTTGTCTAAAATGCAGTCGGATAACAAGTCGCTGCAAAAGGAGTTGAACCGTATGCTGGAGTTGTATAAAAAACTGGCTTTCGACCAGAAATTAGAACAAAGCATTAATCAGCTAAACCAGTTGGCGCAGCAACAGCAAAAACTGGCAGATCAGGACAAGCAAAACGGTGCAAATGCACAACAAGCACAGCAACAGCAGCAAAAGCTAAATAAGGATTTTGATGACTTGAAGAAATCGCTCGATGATCTGAAAAAAGAAAACGATCAGAGCGGCGGTAAAATGGGCTTTCAAGATCCAAAAAATGATGAACAGAACATTGGCCTGCAAATGCAGCAAAGCAGTGAAGATCTGCAAAAAAGCGATCCTTCAAAAGCGGCTAAGTCGCAGCAACAGGCAGCAAATCAGATGAAACAGCTGGCTGCCAAAATGCAGCAACAAAACGAAACCCAGGAAGGCGCAGAGACCGAAATTGACATACAACAATTACGCGAATTGCTTAAAAATTTGGTGAATAGTTCATTTGCTCAGGAAGATGTAATGCAGAAACTGAAGTCCACCTACCCTACCGATCCGAACTATGTAATGTTATCTCAAAAGCAAAAAGATATCAAAGACAATTTGAAAACTGCCGAAGACAGTTTATATTCGCTGAGCAAACGAGTACCGCAAATACAATCTACTGTAAACAAGGAGATTGCAGGAATAAATGAGAACATTGACAAGGCTTTGGATTACCTGGGCGACAGGCAAACACCAGAAGCCACCGCGCGCCAGCAATATGCCATGACAGCGATGAACAATTTGGCACTAATGTTGAGCGAAGCCCTTGAGCAGCTGCAGAATGAAATGAAGAATAGCCATGGCGGCAAAGGGAAAAAGAAATCGCTTGCGCAATTGGCACAGATGCAACAACAGCTTGAACAG
>JBQCIS010000375.1:0-4458 GCA_051953515.1 Mucilaginibacter sp. | reverse complement strand
GCACTTAGTTGATGAAAAGAGGCAGGGTCTTCTTCAGGATATGAGTCATTAACTCAGAGGCCTACTCATAGTTCACCCTGCTTCTTCTCAATCTGTTAATCCACGAATTTAATTATGCTAATCTAAAGGAGGCACTCGAAGCATAAGCGCAAAGGCCTTTGCCCGCATGTCTTCGACAAGCTATTAATGGCATAATAAAAAAACGATGTCATTTCGACGAGAATAGGAAGGTTAGTGCGGGGGATCGAGGAGAAATCTTTTGCGACATGCTTAAACGTGCACTTGTCCCTTTCATAAGATTTCTCACCTGCCCTCACCGCTCAAACCCAATGCTAATGCAGGATTCGAAATGACACCGTTTTTATTCTGTCATTTTCACCTTCAACAGCCTCCGGGTTTTAATATATAGCAGCCAGCTCCTGCCAACTATCCGCATGCAAACCGGGCCTTATCATTTGGGCAATAAGATTGAATATATCCGCCGGGCTTTTACCATGCTCACGCAGATACTTAACCGAGGTGGAACCTGCTGATTTAGATAGCTTTTCGCCTGCCTCGCCGGTCAGTAAGGGATGATGATAGAACGTTATTTTAGCAAAATCATCCAGTCCCAAAGCCTTCGCCAGAACATGCTGCGCAATGGTTGATGGCCAAAGGTCATTCCCCCGAACGATAAGATCTGTACCATAAAACAGATCATCGGCAACCGAGGTAAGCTGATAGCCCGGGAAGCCATCCTTTTTGCGGACAATGAAGTTTTGCATATCATCGGGCAAATGCGCTTCAGCAACCTCGCCGTTATAATTCCTGATGCATACAGGTGCATGTATGGTAACCAGCCGCCAGGCGGCGTTTGGTGTGGACAGTTGCCAATTTTTGTCAAAACAATTGCAGGCAATGCCTTCGTTCAGTTGCTTACGCGAACATGTACAGGCGTAAACCAATTTGGCTTGGCATAATTTATCCAAAAACGTATTGTATAAATCCAACCGTTTTAACTGGGAGTAATGTTGTTCGAAATCATCCACATCGTGCGGTCCTTCATCCCATTCAAATCCAAGAAAACTCAGCGTGTCAAAAATATCCTGTAAGTATTCCCGGTTTACACGGTCACGGTCGAGGTCGTCTATACGCAACAGTATTCTGGCATTGCTCCGTTGGGCAAGTTCAGCCGTTAAGGCAAACGACAGCACATTACCCAGGTGCAAAAAACCGCTGGGCGTTGGCGCTATGCGCGTAAGGTGATATGGATGATGGAACGACTGCAAAAAACAAACTATTTAGTGATAAAAGGGCAAAATACAACTCAAATATTGCAAAGTGGTAACATCTTTACCAATTGTAGCTCTAAAAAGCATTTGAAAACATTTGTACATTTATCATTAACAACCCGAAATCTGCCGTCATTCAGGGCTTCGCATGGCTTTATTCTTAAATTAACTATATTTAACCATCATAGTAAATGACCAAAGTATGAGTGTATTCTTCTACATAGCAACCTTCATTATGGTAACGCGCATTGCGCGGACATTCCGTATGTCGCCATTGCAGCCTAAATGGAAGTCGATGTTCCAGATGGCGCAATGGGTACCTATTGGTGTTTATTGTTTGTTATCGCCTTTTTTGCACGATGGTATTACTTCCATTGTAGGCGGCGGCATACTGCTGTATCTTGTTACATTTGGGCTCAAGGAAGAAGATTTCAAGCCGTTTAGGGCCTATCTTCAGGCGCATTATCCACTGATTGCAGTAGCTGTTATTTATGGTCTGTTAAAGCTCGCTTTTCGTGACTTTATGAATAATAACGAAGAATTTAGCTGGATAGCCATTGTCGCGGCATTTATTTATGTTATGGCGCGCTGGGCCGCTTCCAAAAAGCAGATGCAGGAGTTAAATATCTTCGCACAGCGTAATGCAGAGCTTGACCGTATGGTTGCCGAGCGCACCGCCGAACTTACCAATCAGAAAGAAGAATTGCAGGCTACCCTTGAACAGCTTCAGGCCACCCAGCAACAGCTTATTCAATCTGAAAAGCTGGCCTCGCTTGGCGAACTCACCGCGGGTATCGCCCACGAGATACAGAACCCGCTGAACTTCGTGAACAACTTCTCTGAAGTGAGCATAGAGCTGATTGACGAGATGCAGGAAGAATTGGAGAAAGGCGATAAGGAAGAAGCAGCCGCCATAGCCGCCGATCTGAAAGAAAACCTCAGCAAGATTATCCATCACGGCAAACGTGCTGATGGCATTGTAAAAGGCATGCTGCAGCACAGCCGGGCCAGCAGCACGGTGAAAGAACCCACCGACCTGAACAAGCTGGCCGATGAATACTTCCGGTTGGCTTATCATGGCCTGCGCGCAAAGGATAAAAGTTTCAACGCCGAACTGGAAACCCATTTCAGCGAGCCGCTGCCCATGGTAAACATGGTACCGCAGGATGTAGGCCGCGTATTGCTCAACTTGTTCAACAACGCGTTCTATGCCGTGCATCAGAAACAAAAAAGCGGTGTACCGGGCTATAAGCCAACGGTAACAGTATCAACCGGGGCAAAGGATGGCCAGGTAATTATTACCGTGCGCGACAATGGCAGCGGTATACCCGATTCGGTGAAGGACAAGATCATGCAGCCCTTTTTCACCACCAAGCCTACCGGCGAAGGTACCGGCCTGGGGTTGTCATTGAGTTATGACATTATTGTAAAAGGGCATAACGGCAAGATCGACGTCAAAAGCGAAGAAAACACTTATACCGAATTTACTATTACCCTACCTGCGTAAATTTATATGAAAATATTAGTAGTTGACGACGAGGCTGACGTACAGCCATTATTTTTACAGCGTTTCCGTAAAGAGATAAAAAATCACGAGTTTGATTTTGATTTCGCGCTCTCGGGCGAAGAAGCGCTGGACTACCTGGAGAAAAAGCATTCCGAGATTGTACTCATCCTTTCAGACATCAATATGCCGGGCATGAGCGGACTGGAACTATTGTCGAGGATACGGCAGGATTATGATGTGCCGCCCCCTGTGGTGATGATGATCACGGCCTATGGTGATGAGGAAAACCGCAAACAGGCGATAAACAACGGGGCGAACGACTTTTTAACCAAACCGCTCGACTTTAACTTACTGAAGGAAAAACTAAAAGAACTGGAGCATTAACCATGGCAAAGATATTGGTAGTTGACGATGAGGCCGACCTGGAACTGCTGGTGAAGCAGAAATTCAGGCGCAAGATAAGGGAGAATCAGTATGAGTTTGTTTTTGCCTGTGACGGGGAAGATGCGCTGCTCAAGATACAGGAAAACCCCGACCTGGATGTGGTGCTGAGCGACATTAACATGCCGAAGATGGATGGGCTTACCCTGCTTACCCGTCTGAAAGACAGTAACCCCGTACTGAAGGCGGTGGTGGTTTCTGCCTATGGCGATATGCAAAACATCCGCACGGCGATGAACCGCGGCGCCTTTGATTTTGTATGCAAACCGGTAGACTTTGCCGACCTGGAAATTACCATAGAAAAAACCATCAGCTACGTTCGCGAAATGCAGGAAACCCTGCGCGCCATTAAGGAAAACAACATTCTGAAAATGTATGTGGACGAGAACGTGCTCAACTTCATGACCCATAAGGAATTTGAGAGCAGCCTATTAAAAAACGAGGTACTGGAAGCCACGGTGATGTTTGTAGATATCTGCGGTTTTACGGCCATTACCGAACAGGCGCCGGCCAATGAGGTGGTACATCTGCTGAACGGTTTGTTCGATCAGATGGTAAAAGAGATCATTGCGCAGGGCGGGCATGTAGATAAGTTTATGGGTGATGCGGTGATGGCGGTTTTTCGCGGCGATTACCATCTGGACAGGGCCATTGACGCAGCCCTGGCCATCCGCGACCAGCTTAGCAAGCAAGAGCCGATAAAAGCAGGTGAGCGCACCTACAAAGCCGAAATATCCATCGGCATCAACTCGGGCGAAATGATATCGGGCAATATCGGCTCGGCATCGTTAAAAAGATTGGACTATACGGTTATCGGCGACAGTGTGAATACGGCGCAGCGCTTGCAATCAGTAGCCAAAGCCGGACAGATCATTATTTCGGAAGATGTATATGAAAAAGTGAAAGAATCCTTCCGCTGTGAAAAGATCGGCGAAGCTATACTCAAAAATAAAACCAAACCTGCGGTGGTTTATCAAGTGCTGGAGTAAAACGGATTATACGAAAAAGAAACCTGATTCGATTTTTGCATAATCCTGCATCATTAAAATCTCACCCAAATATTGCATCTTGCAGGTAAATGCCTGCCGAAAAGTTTACGCTTAAAAAACAGATAGCCTATGCCTGCGGCATGATGGGGTGGAGCATCATGACCAACCTGATCATCGTGATGCTGCCTTACTTTTGCCTGCCGCCAAGCAATGCCGGGCTTAAGCCGCTCATACCGCAGCTCATGTTATT
>JBQCIS010000374.1:0-9802 GCA_051953515.1 Mucilaginibacter sp. | reverse complement strand
CACATATTTAACATTATGGGTGAGCTTATATGCAGAAGCCAACGCCCCTATGATACGACTAAAGCGGATCATGGCCAGGCGGTGGGCTACAAAATTGTTTGGATTGGTAAGGCCGTCTTTTTGTATGTATGCCCCGTCGGGATTTTTAGGATCGGGCCACCAGTAATCGCCCTCCGAATAGAAATCGTGCTTGCCTCCTGCGCTGCGGGTACAGATTTGCGCAGTAACAGTAATTGGCTGCTGTTGCATAGCCCAGTCAGCCTCTGTCATTATGTCGGCCCGCAGGGTGGCCGTTATCTCCTGTTTAAATTCCGTAGTACCCGTTTGCAGGCTACAGTTTATACAGATGATGCCGGTAATTAGCACCGGCAGGCAAATAAAAAACCTTTTAATCATCGTTTTCTTAAGTTACTCCGTCATCATTTTAAAAGTTACCCTACCAGTTGTATCAGCCATTTCCTGCAAAGGTTTCGCCATCATCATATCACTTCAATATCTGCTGTAGTCACCGGAATTACCCGAACGTAGTATATAGCTCTTATTAAAGATGTATAACTGCCGTCGGTAAACCCGGCGACATAACTCCCACTACGCTTTTACCCTTATTCGTTTGTATACGGATAAGGGCCCGGCCATTGTAAGCCTGCACTTTACGCGATCCGCTTGACGTACCCATATCGTCAATCAGTCTTCCATCTCCCGCTAATGAAAACGCTATCCAATTTTTGGCATTAAGACATTGAATATTGTTAGTGTCTTCCAATTTTACCTGTATCGTGACAATACCGTTATCTTCTGCAATCTTTTCAACTATTATTTTTGCCGGGGCGCCCCATTTATCAGTCTGGTAAACCTGGTTTATTTCATCTGTTACCATGGCTTTCCCCTTTTTGGCGATTACCTTGATAGCGTTATTCCCTTTATTAAAAGTTACCATCCAATGCAACCCGGCAGCCGGAAAGTCCTGGCTGTTCCGCTTCTTGATTCCGTAGCTTTTGCCATCCACAAACAATTCGGCTTCAGTACAATTTGAGTACACCTTTATCATTTTTTGCTCATCTTCCTTCCCCCACCTTACCGGCCAGGTATGCCCATAAATATGCACCATAGGTTTATCCGCCCAATAGGATTGAAATACATAATATGATTCTTTTGGGGTTAGATCATGCTCTACAACACCTTTCTCATTCATAAATGGGGTTGGATTATCAGGCCTCAGAGGAGTGGCGAAGTCCTTAAAAGTCCAAAAAGCCGACCCTGTAAGCCAAGGCATGGTTTGCTGTTCTTTCAATGTCCAGTCGAACAAGTCACATACATAAGTTTCGCTCCAATCGCCGTCTTTCGATACATTCGGTTCGCCGCCGTGCAGGTTTGCATCGCCCAGACGTTCGTCGTCGGCAACGCTTTTGGGTATCTTGGTTATATAAGGATAAGGGTCTTCTGAATGGCGAAGCGCATGGCTATCGCCCCCCCATTCAATATGTATAAAGTGTTTTACTGTTTTAAACTCCGCTTCTGTGGCTGATTTATAATCGGTGTAAACCCCGCGATACCATCCAGCCCATATAGAAGGCGAATACACATCGGGAATATCTTTACAAAAATCGCATCTCCTTATAGCAGTTTTACGGGACGAATCGAGGCGATGCGCCCTGTTGTTCTGCTCCTGCATAAAATCGCGGATCTTTTGCTTATCAAATTCAGGGAAATCGCCTTTCCAGTCGTTTTCGTTACCCAGGCCCCAGATAATTACAGAGGGGTGATTGTAATGCTGCTCGATCATATTGGTAAGCATACGCCTGGCCTGATTTTTATAAACCTCATTCCCCAGCCCTCCTCTGCACCAGGGCACCTCTTCCCAAACCAAGATGCCCAGGCTATCGCACAAATTCAATATAATACCCGATTGTTGATAATGCCCTAAGCGGATAAAATTGGCACCCATATCCTTAATTAGCTGCATTTCTTTACGCATCATGTCTTCAGTAACTGCCGCCGCAACGCCTGCCTGGTCATCATGGCGCTGGGTACCATTTAATAACAACCGTTTACCATTCAGCATAAATGGTCCGTGATCCACAAACTCAAAGTTCCGAAAACCTATCTTCTCTGTTTTTTTATCCGTACCATATTTGCTGCTAACAGTAACTTCTACAGTGTATAGCTGCGGAAGCGATGGAGACCACAGCAAGGGCTTTTTAATAGTAAACGAACCAATGTGAGCATCATTAGTTAATTTATCCAGTTTAACTGCAACATTATTTATTTTTCTACCCCTGGGGTCAATAACGTTTACAGCAACTGTTGCCCCTGTATCTGATGCCGGATTATAAAACCGCACTTTAACATTCAAGTTGCCTTGTTTGCCTTCTTTGTCAACCCGTGCAGATGCAAAAACCTTATTCAGCGATATAGCCGGAGTATAAACGAGGTTTAAATACCTGTAAATCCCGCCATAAACACAAAAATCAGAAAGGCTTGATGGAATACGTTCAAGGTTACGCGAGTTATCGCAGCGGATCTCTATCGGCACTTTTCCTTTAAACTGCGTTTTGAATACATCAGTTCTTTTAAACGCTTCAATGGCCTCGGTTATATCAACGCTCCACTCATCATAACCGCCTACGTGCGAACCTACTTTAGTTGTATATACATATACATCAGTTGTTTGTCCGGCACCTTCAAAATGCAATAATGTACGGCCATTTTTATACCGGTTATCTATCTCCAGGCTGGTACGATACCAACCCGGGCCCTGGTAATAATTACCGTCCGGGTCAACTGCGTCACGTTCATTAAAGCAATGCGGAATTGTTACCCGCGTCCATACAGGAACACTTTCCGGGTTCCCGGCAATTACCGGCCTTACTGCCTCCCATATACCGCCTAAATCCCCCTTTAAAAACTCCCAATTATTGTTTAAACGGGTTATTTGTTGCGCATATCCATGATAACTGCATAATAAAGCAATGATGATTATAACAAATTTTATTTTTTTCACGGTAAGTAAAAGGTACGGGTATTACAAGCTACAGGGAGCAACAATGATTACAATTGCAAACAAAGCAGCTCAACCGCGTTTTTTCAATCAGAAGATTGTAAAACGATCAGCACAAATAGTTTAAAGATCTTTAAAAACAGGGCAGTATTAATACTGCCCTGTTAAAACATAATCTACACAAGTCAATATGGTAAATTAGGATATATGGGGGTACTTATAACATCAACCACAGCATTTGAAGCTAACAGGTCACTTGTAGCAACATAAAAAACGTCATTAACGGTTATGGGATAATTTGATGTATTACTTGGTGAGGCATTTAATACTTCGATATACATTGTTGAGTTGGGGTTTGTAACAAAACCCGGAATTTGAAACCCGGGCGGATTATTGGTATAAGTGCCTGCAGGTGCCATTGTTTGAACGGTAACATCATGAGTAGGCAGATTATAGTGCGAATAGGTTCCGTTAAGTATTAAATATTCGAGGTAATTTTTCACGTCAGCAGGCGAGTAACTTGCCCAGCTTGTAGCTGGTTTTTTTGCCGAAGTAAGAACAGCGGCCCACAACCCCGTTTTTTTGGTGGTTACCATTGCATTGGTAAAAAATATGTATGTTTTTCCAGTTTGCATATACAAATTAGTATCAATGCCCGAATAAATAATGGCATCATACATTCTTCTGAAAATAGTATCAGTACCACTGCCATAAGCACGTGATTTTAAGTATTGCCAGGAAGTTTTATTTAAATGCGCGTCGAGGGTGTCTGTGGTACTCCGGTGAAACTCTTTTTGCAGTTTAAGGCAACCGGAAAGCATTACTACCGTCACAGCTAAGAATACGAAAAGTACTCCTGAAAGATATTTTATTTTTTTCATCTGAATATTTTTTTTGTGTCCGGGTTATCGTTGGAACAATTTCAATTCTGTCGGGCGTTCATCGCCTGCAGTGTCTTTATATTTTATCAGTTACACATACTTATCAATAAGATGGATTTTGAACTAACGCGGTATTTGCATTGAGCGCAGCTTGACTTATCGGCCATAATATCTTATTTAAATTAGAGAATCCCGTTGGCGTTGTGCCGTAACTTTTTTGCCTCCTGGATACAATCGGGTCCATAATAGTTTGTACGTGATTGGTACGAACCAGATCAAACCAGCGCTTCCCTTCGCCGAATAATTCATATTGGCGTTCCTTTAAAATAGCGTCCTGCATTGCACTTGTGGTTGGCAGATCTGCCGCAGTGTAAGCGGGCACACCAGCCCTTACCCGTATATAATTTAAATAGGTAAGTGCATCAGCCATATCACCGGTTTGGTTCAGGGCCTCAGCATATGTTAAGTACACGTCACCAAGCCTGTACATCACCAGGTAAACGTTATAGGTGAGTGCGGCAACCGAAGCAAGCTGACTTCCTGATGTTGCATTATAATACTTTAATAGTTTATCAGCATGCCCTAATATAGAACTCGGCACACTGGCAACTGCTGTGGTATCCAGGGTTTTGGCAAATCTGGTATCGGCATGCATATTTGCCTTCCAATCAAAATAAACTGCAGAATCTATTTTTATAGGGTTATTATTTAGCTGAATTGAAACAGGTATACAGGCACAGCCATTTACCGTATTATCCCAGGCAATACTCCATATTGGCTCACCCGAAGTTGTTGGGTTAAGGAATATATTCTTCCAATTGGCAGTTGTTTCCAGATTGGCTGCAGTACCACCGTATGCCTTCCCCAAGGCATTCTTTGCCAGAAATAATTTCTGTGTCCATGCGATGGCACTTTGATAATCAGACTGACCACCATTAGGCTGGCCGGCCCTCCACATGTAAACATCAGCCGCAATAGCGCAAATAGCCGCTTCATTAATATACCATACTGTTGCAGTTTGATTTTTCTGAATAAGGGAATAGGCTTTTTGCAGATCGGGAATAATCAGCGAATCAATAATAGTAGCCGATGGTGTTCTTGGTTTTGCGCTGTTTTGGGTAGCATTTAGGTAAGGCGCTGTCCACATAGGTGCAGCCCCCCAAAGCCTTACAATATAAAAATAACATTCGGCCCGCATGGCATAACATTGCGCCAGCGCGTTATTAACCAGTACTGTAGTAGCGTTAGGATCATATTTTGGTATCTGGGGAAACTCTTGTATTGCCAGGTTTACATTGGCAATTGTTCGGTATAGTCCTCCCCAATCAGTTGCGGCATCATTAACAGTAAGCGCATTAAATGCCATTTCTGTTTCGGTTAAATTTACATACTGGCTGCGATCAAAGTTATCAGACCTGCATTCGCCCCAGTAATGATACCTGCCTCCATATCCCTCATCCTTTCCTGTTCCATCACCGGTCATTTCTTCCTGGAAAGAACCATATATTCCGGCCAAGGCAGCCGTAATATCTTTGGTATTTTTATAGTAAGCGTTGACAGATACAGAAGAAAGCGGCGTCTGTGTTACATCTTTTTTACAACTGCCTGTCAATGCAATTGCACTGATAAAAGCAATAATACCTATATATCTTTTCATATATTTTTTCGTTAAAATTTTCTTCTTTTAAAATCCGACATTGATCCCCATCCCGGCTTCTCTCCTTTTTGGATACTTTCCGTTGTCCATACCCGGCGTAAGCGGGTTGCTTGTGCTAAATTCCGGATCATACCATGTATAGTTGGTCCACGTAAGCAAATTATCGCCAAACAAATAAACTGCTATATTTTTGGCCCCTACCTTTTTGGCTATGTTCCGATCAAATGTATAAGTGAATTTAACGTTGGCCAGCCTGATAAAAGAACCATCCTGCAGGTAAAAACTATTAAGGCCGCTGCTAATATCCCCTTCAGTGTCTTTATTTCTGAAATTAGGATACTTGGCTATATCTCCCTCATTTAACCACGAATGATAAATAGCATCAACCGTTGGAGGCGAATAGGTTGAACTATTTGCATTTTGACTGTTTGCCGTCTGGTTATAAACCTTATTACCTATCTGACCATTAAAAGTTACGTTCAGCGTAAAATGTCTGTAAGTAAAAAAGTTAGTAAAGCCAAAGTAATATTTAGGAATACCATTACCCAAAACCTGTTTGTCATGAGCGTCTATTACGCCATCATTATTAACATCCTGCCAGATAACATTACCGCCTTTTAATATAATCCCATTTCTTGAAATCTGGTGTACAGGGCCGGTATATGGCTTGCCATTATCAAGATAACCCGTTGCCGTTGTACCGCTATTTCCTACACCTACCGGCGTCAACCGGTCTCCATTAGTCGCGTAAGCGTTTGATACGTCATATTGATAAACGCCCTGGTTCTTATATAAATAAAAATCGCCAACGTGGCCCCCTTCCTGTATGATGTATGAGCCGGTTATGATCGGTGTATGATTGGACAGTTCCTCAATCAGCCCTGCATCTTGAAAACTAATATTAGCACTAACATTCCAGGTAAAATTCTTACTTACAACGGGGGTTCCGGCCAGCGTAAATTCCCAACCTGTATTCTTTATATTTCCAACGTTAACTGATACGGTTTTATAACCGGTTTCTTCGGGCAGGGCAGCAGTATAGAGCAAGCCATTTGTTTTTTTAATATAATATTCAGGGGTAAAGGTTAAACGACCTTTCAGAAAAGTAAGATCCATACCAAAGTTTTGGGTAGTAACAGTTTCCCAATGGATAATTGGATTGCCCAATGTTGAAGAAAGGCCCGCCGTACTATAGCCGTTGTATGATGCGCTTGTATTTGAGCTGCCAAAATTCATAAGCGTTGAGAACAAATAATTGTTACTTAACTGGTCATTACCTAACTG
The DNA here is from genome assembly GCA_051953515.1 of Mucilaginibacter sp. Lineage (GTDB taxonomy): Bacteria > Bacteroidota > Bacteroidia > Sphingobacteriales > Sphingobacteriaceae > Mucilaginibacter. Next base: position 2,982 of record JBQCIS010000374.1, on the reverse strand, counting down.
ACCAATACTATATCTCAACTTACCATCTTCGAGCACTTTCTTTGTCCATGACATAAATGATTCATCGGTAAAGCGCCATGCGAAACCACCGGAATAAAAGTTGCCCCATTTGTCATCCGGTCCGAACCTTGACGAACCATCCCGCCTGAAGGTAGCCGTTGCTATATATTTTTCTTTATAGTTGTAACCAATACGACCGAAAAGCGACTCCGTAGAATAAGCGGTTGCAGTGGTACCTGTTTTAGTGAGATCCACAGTACCTACGTTTGAAGTAAACACAGATTCATTCAGGTAATTATTATCGCCTATAGTAAAGTTGTTGTCGCTGAAGTATTCCCGGCTAAATCCAATCATAGCGCTTATGTTGTGATATTTCCCCAACATTTTATTGTAATTTAAAAATGATTGAAGATCATAAGAGAATTGCCTGTCGCTGCCGGTAGAGCCGACATCCGGACCTAACCCGCCGCTAAATAATGAGTTAGGTGTGAAGTTTTGAGTGGTAGGGTTAAACAGCTTCACGTTAAAACTCGAGGTCCATTTCAGGTCTTTGGTTATCAGATAATCGGCCGCTGTATTGTATTGAGCAAGATAGCTTGTAGCAAGATTGGTTGCTAACAAAGCATAAGCCACAGGATTTCTTTTTGACTCTACGTAACCAGCCAGCGATCCGTTGGGAGTATATATGGTAGTCCAGGGATTGCGTTCAAAAACCTGCTGAACGGTTGTGCCTACCGGAATATTATTACCTGTTTGATAGGCAAACGATAAATTATTGGTAATCTTAAATTTACTGGAAGCCTGGTAGTCCACATTTATCGTGGTTTGTACCCTCTTTATGTAACTGTTTATAACGATCGACTGGTCGTTAGTATAATTTAATCCGGCGTAATAAGTCAATCCCTTCTGGCCGCCGCTGATGCTTAAATCATAAGTATCTTTATTTGCTGTTCTGAACAACAAGTCCTGGTAATCATTATCAGCATTCAGATAATGGTTTACCGAATCTGTGTTTATGCCGTTATTGCCATCGCCGCGGTTTTTTCTGTAATAGCGCAAATCGTTGGCTGAAACAGTAGGAAGTTTATGTGCAAGTTCGCCAAATAAATGAGAATAAGTTGCCGAGATTACTGGTTTACCATCCGCACCGTGTTTTGTTGTAATGATAATTACACCATTGGCGCCGCGCGAGCCGTAGATAGCCGCCGAAGCTGCGTCTTTTAAAACCTCGATGGATTGAATATCGGCAGGATTAAGGAAATTGGCATCGGTGTTAATAACGCCATCAATTACATACAGGGGGCCTGTTCCGGAATTTAATGTCCCGGTGCCCCGTATGGTAATCGTTCCTTCGCCAGCTGGGTCGCCATTATCATTAGCTACCAAAACACCGGCCGCCTGGCCTTCCAGCGCATCAAAAAGAGTAACGGGCTGGCGTTCTTGTATCTGCTTGGCACTAACCGTTGAAATTGAACCAGTTAGGTCGCGCTTGTGAACAGCTTGCCCATAGCCGGTCACTACAACTTCATCAAGGCCGTTAGCACTTTCAACCAGTTTTAAATCAAACGTACGGCGGCGACCTACAGCCAGCTCCTGTTTAACATAACCAATATAGTTAAATACTAATACGGCTTGTTCATTTGGTACCGTTAATGTGAAATGCCCATATGCATCTGTAGCAGCCCCGTTAGAAGTACCTTTTACACTAACTGTAACCCCTACCAATGTTTCACCTTTAGCATCGGTAATTGTGCCGCTAACTTTAATGGGATTTTGCGCTTTTAACGCCGCTGTTTGTATCAGAAATACAATTAGCAACAGCAGCAACCGAATTTGCGGCTTATTTGCTTTTAAAAAATTTCGGGTAAATAATTTGACCATAATACTAAATTTAGGTTAGAATTTTGATTGGTTAATTAATTAAGAATTGACAATATGAATGATACGTCATGCTTCAGGGGGATTTATTAATAAATAATTGGTTAATGCAATTAATGCATTATTTAATTAGGTATTATTAATAGTATTGGCTAATTATTCAGTGTTATTTACCTGAATAATTAGCGTTCATTTTACATATAATGCGGCTTGTTTATTGAGAACCAATAAACAGCAGAGTGATAAGCTGTTTATTTTTTATTAGCTCTTTCGTACCTGATCATTTCTGTACCAGCCAATAAAAACGGCCCAAGTCCGTGAGTATCATTTAATTCTGCCGGCCGGGTATAATAAAATCTAATTGCGTCGTCTATATTGGTACCTATGCAAACATCCTGCAACTGTCCATCGGAAGTTACTTTACCGGCAAGCCCCCGCCACCCTTCATTGGCGATAGCGATGTAACTTTTATTGATCCAACCCTCATTAACCGCATGCGCCACAGCATAGGTAAACATACTTGTAACAGAAGTTTCCAGATAAGAGTCTGGTTTATCCAATAATTGATGCCACAAACCGCTTTGATCCTGATAGCGTGAATAGCCAACAATCTGCCTCAACAAAAGGTGAATTAATTCGGCACGTTTTGGATGGTTTGCTGGTAAACAATCTAATAATTGTACCTGTGCCATAGCCAGCCAGCCATTTGCGCGCCCCCAATGCCCAACTCCGTTCATATCAACATCACTGTAATAGTTATGCAGAAACAACCCTGTCATCGGATCATATAAATATTTATTAAAACTTTCCACCTGTTTAATGGCATCATCAAAATAACTGGCATCGCCTGTAATTTTACCCATACGCGCTAAAAAAGGCACACTCATAAATAAATCGTCGGCCCAAATTGTCTTAAAACGGGGTTGCGGACGGCAAAGCGTACCATCAGGAAGCCTAAGCTGTTTATGTGATATATAATCTGCTGCCCGGTCCAGATATTCGCGATATTCTTTTTTATGCGCCAGCGCGTCAACATCGCATAAACCGGCAGCCATAGCGCCGCATGCATCAAGATTACTCATGCTAAAAACCGGGCCGTACTCT
>JBQCIS010000373.1:0-5125 GCA_051953515.1 Mucilaginibacter sp. | reverse complement strand
GCACTTAGTTGATGAAAAGAGGCAGGGTCTTCTTCAGGATATGAGTCATTAACTCAGAGGCCTACTCATAGTTCACCCTGCTTCTTCTCAATCTGTTAATCCACGAATTTAATTATGCTAATCTAAAGGAGGCACTCGAAGTATAAGCGCAAAGGCCCTTACGCTCCAATACTACCGTCATCCCGAACTTGTTTCGGGGCCTCATCAAATAGGCGGGTCGCATGCATGGTGCATACCTGTTTCTGAAATGCTGAAACAAGTTAAGCATGACAGAATTTTATATATTTTACTGCAATTTATCCAACCCAAACTTCTCCGCAACCACATTCAGGTCATTCACCACCGCATCAACAACCGGGATGCCGTTTAGCTTCCTGTCTTCCATAGCTTCCAGCTCAGGTTCACCGGGGATAACCACTTTCTGATCCGGATCAATAGGCGTAGCCGATTTAAAACGGGCTATCCAGTTGTCCATATTGGTTTTGAACTCATCTACCGGACGGAAGCCGTCCACGCGCATGGCACCTAAAAAATGGCCTATACCTTTGCCCACCGGATCGCTTGGCGGTTCAAGAAAGGCAACGAACGGCGGTACCCACGGCCCGTAGTTCGCACCGGAAAGTACAGACGATAAAATATCGACCGTAGCGCTCAATCCAAAACCTTTATGACTGCCATGCTCACGGTCGCTGCCCAATGGCAATAACGAGCCGCCTGACTTTAATGCATGCGGATCGGTGGTGTAGTTGCCGGCCTTGTCCTGCACCCAGCCTTCGGGTATCTGTTTACCCAGGCGTTGGGCTATTTCTAACTTGCCGTTTGCTGCTGCCGAGGTGGCCATATCCACAATCACTGGTGGATATTTCCCGGCCGGGAAGGCATAGCACATAGGGTTAGTACCCAGCATGCGCTCGTTAGAAAATGTAGGCGCTACCAGCGGACTGGCATTTGTCATGGCAAAGCCGATCATGTCTTTTTCAACGGCCATCAAGGCGTGATAACTTGCAATGCCAAAGTGGTTGGAGTTGCGAACCGAAACCCATCCTGAACCATATTTCTCTGCTTTTTCCAAAACTACCTGCATAGCAAACGGCGCAACTACCAGTCCGAGGCCGGCGTCGCCATCAATCGTAGCTGTGGTGGCTGTTTCATGCGCTATGGTGATATTAGGTTTGGCATTAATGCGTTTCTTTTCCCATAAACGTACATAACCGGTAAGCCGCGCCACCCCATGTGAGTCGATGCCCCGCATATCGGCAAGTAATAATACATCGGCAGCCAGTTTTGCGTGCTCGCTGCTGCAACCCATAGACAAGAAAACGTTTTCGGTAAAGTTGCGGAGAGCAGATTCAGAAATGATCATGTGGGCAAATATAGGAAGGATATTAAAAAAAATATCCATGCCATTCTGAGTATCGCGAAGAACCTTTAGACTATGCATAGTAAATTATGCATAACGGACTATTACAAAGTTTAAAGGTGCTTCATTTCATTCAGCATGACAGGATTGTGGGTAGGACAATGTTTTTTATTGATTCTGTCTCCGCCTTATAAATATCCTGTCAAGCGCCCGGCGGTTAAAGTTTACAGGCCTGCTTACTACACGCGCTAAGCTCCGACGTTTCAAACTAAGCGCTTTTCCATTGGTTGAACCAGCCTGGCCGTTGCCCGCTATAGTAGTCACCGCACCTGCAGGCGTTATTTTACGGATAGCATTGTTATAGGTATCGGCTACGTAAATATTGCCTGCTTTATCTATTGCCAGTCCGGACGGACCGTTAAATTCCGCGGCTGTGCCGGTGCTGTCAACCAAACCTGCCTTTCCGCTGCCTGCAAAGGTGCTTACGGTACCGTTCGTGCTTATCTTACGAATGACATTGGTTACATACTCGGCTACATAGATATTGCCCGAAGCATCAGTTACCACGCTTGCAGGATAATAGAACAGCGCAGTGCTATCGGGGCCGTTTCTGTCGGCAGCGGTGTCGTTATTACCTGCAATGGTTGTCACCTGCTGACTGGTGAGGTTTACTTCACGGATCATGTTATTCAACAAATCGGCCACATACAAGTTCCCTGAACCATCAATGGCGATACCGCCCGGATTGTTAAAGCTTGCGGAGAGCAAAGCCCCGTTTCCCGCCCCCGGATTTGCATTACCTGCTACAATGCTTGCCTGCCCGGTTGAGGGTACCACCTTGCGGATAAGATTGTTACCTGCGTCAGTTACATACAGATTACCGCTTGCATCGCAAACAACACCCGTAGGGCCAAAGAAGTAAGCGTTAGGGCCGATGCCATCCTTCGCCCCGATACTATCGCTGCCTGCAATGGTGGTAACATTGCCCGCGCTGATCATGCGTATCTGGTTATTATTGTTGTCGGCGATATAAATATTGCTGTTGGCATCCAAGCAAAGACCGGTAGGGCCGTTGAAGGATGCATTGGCTGCCTTTGCATTCGATGCGCCTTGTATGCCACTGCCCGCAACAGTGGTTACTATGCCTGCAGTACTTATTTCGCGGATGAGGTTGTTACCGTAATCGGCTACATAAATATTGCCCGAAGCGTCAAGGGCGAGCGCGGTTGGTTCTTTGAAGGTAGCGGAACTGTCGGTTTTACCGGTATCGTTAATGGTAGTACTGCCCGAATTATAACCGTATTTTGGCGTAACGGCGTGTTTGGTACACGCGGCAAAAAATGCCATCGCACATAAAAAACAGGCAAATAACCTATGGGTTGATTTCAGGCCGATCACGCTGCTATAACGCTTTAGGATTGTTCAGATTGTAAATATAGGCAGCAGCTGTGGCATTATGGCAACTATTCTTCCGTCAGAACAGTAAATTTAAAAGCCAGCGGTTCGAAATGCCTGATGAGTTCGTCGATCAGTTCCTGGCCCCATTTTACATAGAACAGGCCGAAGTTTTCGGTACGTTCCTGCAGACTGTTTTTTGGGAAAAGATCGCTTTTTATTACGTCAACCTGCTCCAAACGCGTATAATAGTTGATCTTTTCGGCCTTTACCAGCTTTTTCTCCAGGTTATCCATGGCGTGTTTCAGCCGGGCCAAAACAGCTTCGGTGGAAGGGGCAAGGGTATCGTCGATTTTATGAGCGCGGAGTTTTATCTTTTCAAAGATGGCCGATATTTCCTGCCATTCTTCGGTTAGTGTAAGACTATGTTCGCTGTGTTTTTTTACCCAGTTGTTTTTGATGATATCGGCAGGTTTAAAGATTTCTTCAGGCTGCAGATCCATTTTACTGATCTTCGAGGCAAACTCTTTTTTAACAATCAGTCCCGAATTACGCAAGATGAGGATAGGGAACGCGACATCGTAAAACTCAAAGTTTGATTTCAGTTCCAGCCAATAAACCACTTCCGAGCCGCCGCCCACATAGGCGATATTTGGCAGGATACATTCCTGGTAAAGCGGGCGCATTACCACGTTTGGGCTAAATCTTTCAGGGTGATCAACCAATTCGCCTAACAATTCATCTCTCGAAAAACTGATCTCCGTATTTAAAACTTTATAGCGTTCACCCTCAAATACAATCCGTTCGCGCAAGCTATCAACCAGATAAAAGAAGTTGATCTCGCGTGGGTTCACCTGTATATGTACGCCAAGTTTCTCCAGTTGCTCATTGGTAGCGGTTATATTTTTAAAGCTGTGCTGTTCAACAATATCCTTCGCCATTACGGGCGCAAACTGTTTTTTGAAGCGATAGTCGTCGGCGTCAATAATCACCAAGCCATAGCGGCCGAAAAGCGCATCTACCATGTAACGGGTTGCATCTGCCAGCTTGCTGAAGCCCGCATAGGCCTTTTCTACTATGTTGGCAAGCTCCGGTGCGTGGTGCTCCATGCCCAGCACACCTTTATACTGGTTAAGCGCCTGGCGGATGGTATCCGGATTTAAACGGCCTGTAGCGCCCGAGGCTTCCAGCCACCAGTGCACTTTTTTACCGCCGATATTGGTGTAATTGATCTCGGCAAAATCGTGGTCTTCCGACGCCATCCAGTAAACGGGCACAAAATTTTTATCGGGGAACTTTTCTTTTAGCTGTGAAGCCAGTTTAATAGCGGTAACAATCTTGTAGATAAAATACAGCGGTCCGGCAAATATATTGAGCTGATGCCCGGTAGTGATGGTATAAGTATTTGCATCTTTTAATTTTGCGATAGCTTCAAACACCTTATCGCGTGAAGCTTTTCCTGCTTCATGATCCGTGGAGAGGCTATTGTATTGTTCTTCCAGCACTTCAGCCAATACATCCCTGTCGGCTACTACTTTCCTGTTTTTCAGGAGTTCGGCAAAGCCGTCAAAATCGGGGCGATAGCCATAAAATGGCCTTAATTCAGATTTGTCATCGATATAATCGCTGACGGTTTGTGAAAAATAACCGGTGTCTTTATAGCTGATACAGGAAGAGCGCATCGTCTTGATTTCGGATTTCGGATGTTCGATTTCGGATTGAGTATTCATTAGAATATAAAATCCAACAACTGTTACAGCGTCGAAATTAGACTTAAAAATCTTAAAACAAACAGGCAGAAGGTAAAATGCCTGTTATTTTACAATTTGTCCATAAAGATCAAAGTCTTCCGCGCTGTCAATTTTCACATTTACAAAGCTGCCGATGGTGGCGTAATGCTGATTGGCGTCGATCAAAACCTCGTTATCCACTTCGGGCGAATCATATTCCGTGCGACCAACAAAGTAGCCATTCTCTTTTTTATCGATGAGCACTTTATAGGTATTGCCGATCTTTTCCTGGTTCTTTTCGTACGAAATGCCCTGCTGTATTTCCATAATAGCATCCGAGCGTTCCTGCTTAACTTCTTCCGGAACATCGTCTTCTAAAGAATAGGCATGCGTTTTTTCCTCGTGCGAGTAGGTGAAGCATCCCAGGCGGTCAAAACGGGTTTCTTCCACCCATTCTGCCATTTCCTCAAAATCCTGTTCGGTTTCGCCCGGGTAGCCGGTAATAAGGGTAGTGCGGAGGGCAATAGCGGGCACTTTATCGCGGATGGCATTTACCAGGTCGATGGTTTTTTGTTTGGTGATGCCGCGGCGCATGGATTTGAGCATGTTGTCGCTGATGTGCTGCAACGGCATATCCAGG
>JBQCIS010000372.1:0-15251 GCA_051953515.1 Mucilaginibacter sp. | reverse complement strand
AACCCGTTTTCCAAACATGCGCCGCTAAAAATTAATCCGCCGCATTTCGAACGCTGGCTGCAATTGTTCGGCGAAACGATAGACAGTCATTTCGAAGGCCCTGTGGCAGAGGATACCAAGAAAAGGGCGGGATTAATGGCCGATGTTTTTATGTACCGGCTGCAGCACATAACCGGCGGCCCCGACAAAGTGCTGGTATAAAGGCCGCTCAGCTTTTTAACAATAATTAAAAAAAGATGATAATACAGGATGTTGCATCACAACTAAAAGAAGCCGTCAATCCGGTGATCAAAGTATTGCAGAACCAGGCATCGGGCAAGGTGCTTGTTATCGGTTTAAAGAAGGGCGTTTCGCTCAAGAAACATCAAACGGCTGTTCCGGCAAGACTGGCAGTGATAGAAGGTGCGGTTATTTACCAACAGGACGACAGCTCCGCTACTCTCAGCAAACATGATGACATAGCTATCCCGGTAAACATATTACACACGGTAGAAGCCCTGGCAGACAGCATCTGTTTGCTCATCATCGGTTAAAATAAGCAAACAAACAATTCTACATCATATATAAATACCCAATAAAATGAATACTATAAAATTAAACCCGGCAGTAACTCTTACTAATGAAGAAACAGGCACAAAAACAGCTACCATTGTCGAAAAATTTAACGCTTTTGCCGAAAGTCAGGCTAAAAATCGTACCGCATGGTTCCTTGTTTCTATATTGGCGCAAGGCGTTTTGTTCCTTCCGCTGCCTGCATTCCTCATGTACTATTATAATGCCCCTATAGTTGCGCTGGCTACTACTCTCGTACTATTTTTTGCCAATATTATTGCAGGCATGGGTGGTTCAAAAATCGGTACGCTGATCGTTTTATTCGCGCTTAGTATTGTTGTTCATATTGCTATGATTTTATTGTGTGTTTTATAAGCTGACGATAATACACCAACAAGCACGTTTAAGCACGAAAGCTCTGCATTATGCGGGGCTTTTTGTGTTTTAATAACAGAATGGGCGGATAAGCTTTTGTAAATTCGCAGCGTTCATGGTATTTTTTTATATTTTCCTCATCAGTTTTGCGGCTACACTTATGCGCTCAACCTTTGGTTTTGGCGAGTCGCTGGTGGCGGTTCCGTTGTTCAGCCTGTTTTTACCAATTGCCGTTGCTGTACCCCTATCCGTACTCATTTCCATCCTTGTTGCCCTGGCTGTAGTGGTACAGGATCACCATAAAATACACTTTAACAGCGCCAAATGGCTAATCATCTTTGCTATATTGGGCATTCCGTTGGGTTTGCTTATTCTCATCTATGGCGATGAACGATTGGTAAAAACAGCTCTGGGCGTAATTATTGCACTATACGCACTTTATTCGCTGATAGGCAAAAACAGCATTTCGCTGCAAACCGATAGCAAATCCTGGCTATTTCTGTGCGGATTTCTATCCGGCATACTGGGTGGTGCTTATGGTCTTAACGGACCGCCGCTGGTGGTTTACGGCAATATGCGCAAGTGGAGCGCCCAGCATTTCCGGGCCACATTGCAAGCGTATTTCCTGCCCGTTAGCCTGATTGGCACAATCGGATACGCGGTTAAGGGTTTGGTTACCATTACTGTATTAAAATATTTTCTGATCGCGCTGCCCGCGTCAATCCCCGCCATATACGTGGGCAGGCATTTGAACCTTAAACTCCGCGATGGCACTTTTTTCAAATATGTTTACCTGCTGTTGTTGTGTATCGGCGTCTTTTTGGCCATCGATTCGATATTTGGGCTTATAATTTCTTCATAACAAATCGTCAACATGTCATCTCAAACGATCAATACAGACGCGTGTGAAAGGGACACAGGAGATTCCCCTTTGCGCATGCAGGGTAGAAAATGACAAAGTTATTTATTTGTAATTTCACTTTTGGAGTTGCCGATTACTTAACTTTGGTTTACCCATGATCGCCGAATTCGAAAACTATCTCCGCACACAAACCGACCTTAGCGAGGACGATATCCATCGCATTAGCGAACTTGCTGTTACCCGTACGCTGCGCCGCAATGAGTTTCTGTTTCGGGAAGGCGATGTTTGTAAACATAAGGTATTTGTAGCAAGTGGTATGCTAAGGATATTCGGAGTAACGAGCGATGGTAACGAACACATCCTGCAATTCTCTCCGGAATTGTCGTGGACGCTGGATGCCGAGAGCTACGAACATGGCACACCATCGGCCTTTAATATCGATGCGGTTGAACCGAGCAAATTATTACTGTGGACCAGGGCCGATTTTAATAGCCTCATAGTAAATATTCCTCAGCTAAAAAACTTCTCAGAAAAACTTATCTTACGTAACACTTACAGCGGAAGGCGGCGCTTGTTAACCACACTAAGCGCAACACCCGACGAAAAGTACCAGGATTTTGTAAAAACCTTCCCCCATCTGCTTTCCCGCTTGCCTTTGCGCATGATAGCCGCTTATTTGGGCATATCGCTCAAAACGCTTAACCGCGTACGGCAGGCGCAGTTGCAGCGCTCCTGAAATTAGCGTCAAATGTCCTCTTTTTAGCGTTGCATATAGCTGAATTTTGTAGTCAATAAATTAAAGACTATCCTATGCGTGTATTTGTAACAGGGGCCTCAGGATTTGTAGGCTCCGCTATTGTAAAAGAGTTATTAGCGAACGGCCACCAGGTGCTGGGGCTTGTCCGCTCTGAAAAAGCTGCTGAACAACTCGCTGCCGGCGGCGCAGAAGTATTACTGGGCGATGTAAACGATACGGACATCATCCGCCAGGGCGCTACCGGTTGCGATGCCGTTATCCATACGGCCTTTAATCACGATTTTAGCCAATTTAAGGCCAATTGTGAAGCCGACCGTAAAGTAATAGAAACTTTTGGCGATGCGCTGGCAGGCTCAGGCAAACCATTAGTAGTTACCTCTGGAGTAGGTTTGTTAAACTATGGGCGTTTGGTAACTGAAGATGACGCAGTACCAGGTTCGGATGTGATACCGAGGGCGGCTTCTGAAGAAGCCGCGAGGGCAGCCGCCGCTAAAGGCGTAAATGCCTATGCTGTACGCCTGCCGCCAAGCGTTCATGGGCAGGGCGATCATGGGTTTGTGCCCATAATAATTAACATGGCCCGCGAAAAAGGCGAATCTGCCTACATTGGCGATGGCAGTAATCAATGGACAGCGGTGCACCGTAAGGATGCTGCCGTGCTTTACCGTTTGATAGTGGAAAAGCAACCGGAGCAAAAAGTACTGCATGCCGTGGCTGAAACAGGAGTACCGTTTAAGGAAATTGCCGAAACCATCGGTAAAGGGCTTAACCTGCCGGTTGTCAGCAAGTCGGGAGATGATATTGCTGCACATTTTGGCTGGTTTACGCACTTCGCTACCATTAACTGCCCGGCATCAGGCGACAAAACCCGGCAGGCGCTCGGCTGGGAGCCCCGTGAACCGGGTTTAATAGACGATATCACAGCCTGGTATTTTTAAAAACGCTGTGCGCGATGTGTTTTCATCCCTGTATCCTCTGCGGTTAATTTAGCCACACAGGATACGAAGATTACATAATAGAAAAGGCTGCACAAAGGCAGCCTTTTCATTACCAATTTATTATTTATTTAACCATTATTTATTAAGCTTATCCAGTACCGGATGATCGAGGCTGCCAAGGGTAGCGAGGTTTGAGCGCAATTCTTCAAACACCACCACTTCATTTTTGCCTTTCTTAAGCCACTCGGCAGGCACATATATAGTTTGCTGCGGGCCAACAAACCAATACCTGCCAAGGTTATGGCCATTAATCCAAACCACACCTTTTCCCCATTTGCTCATATCCAGGTAAGTATCGGCAACCTTTTGCAGGCCGAAGCTGCCCTTCCTCATAACAGGCGTTTCATATAATTTGAATGGGCCGTAATGCACCCCGGTTATATCATGCATAGGCAGGCTGTACATGCTCCAGTTATATACGGGCCGACTGTTAAATGTTACTTCTTTGGTAATGCCTTTCCTGTTTTGCAGCAGATATGGCCCGAAGTTGATTCTACCAAGGTTCTCAACAAGTATGTCCAGCTTTACGCGTCCTTTGGGAAGTTTAAGGCTGATACTATCCTGCTTATCACGACGGTCAAGCGTGGCCACGCGTTTACCGTTGACCATGATCACCGCATAGTCGCGCAACTCGTTCAGTCGCAGTACACCGGTTTTGCCACCATCAATTACAGTATGATACAGCATAAAGCCGTAATCCTGATTAAGGTCTTCAAAGGTTAATGGCGTTTTATTCTGTACCGGTTTTGGCAGGATGGAAAACAATCCGGCGCTTTGCGTTAATTTAATATTCTGGATAGCTATAGTTGGCTTCGCAACAGGAACAGGCGGCAGCTTTACCCCTTGCGGCAGATGTTTGGCAATCACCTCCCTGAATAGCATAAACTTGTGCGTTGGGTTTCCGGCTTCGTCAAGCGGGGCATCATAGTCATAGCTGCTCACCTGTGGCTCATAAGGGCTTTCATCATTATAGTTGGCGCCATTCATAAAACCGCGGGTAGTACCGCCATGAAACATGTACATATTAATAGAAATGCCCGCAGCCAGCACGCTATCGAGTCTCCCTGTATATTTTTCCGCGGGAACGGTATGGTGTGCAGTCCCCCACCAGTCAAACCAGGCCGGGTACCATTCGGCAATGTAAAACGGCCCTTTACCATCGTGATTGGCTTTTACCAGTTGCTTTACCTTTTCAGGGTTATCAATACCATTAACAGCGGGCAGCAAGCCGGGTAAATGCCCGTCGGCTACGGCGCTGGCCGGATCACAGGTATATAGCAGGCCATCAAAACCCGCATCTATAAAAAGCTTTCGGTTTATATCAAGATATTCCTTGTCGTGTCCGTAAGAACCGTACTCGTTTTCAATCTGCACCATCAGAATATTACCGCCGTGGTTGATCTGCAGCGGAGCCAATCGCTTACCCACTTCGTCAATGTATTTTTTATATTCCTTGAGATAGGTGGCTTGCTTGCTTCTTACTATCAGGCCCTTTTCATTCTGCAACCAGTACGGATAGCCGCCAAATTCCCATTCCGCACATACATACGGACTTGGGCGCAGGATAACATAAAGCCCCTCCTGCTGCGCTATCTTCACAAACTCCACAATATCATTATTGCCCGAAAAATCGAACTTTCCTTTCTGCGGCTCATGCAGGTTCCAGAAAACATAGGTCCCAATGGTATTAAGCCCCATGGCTTTGGCCATTTTCATGCGTGCGCGCCATGCTTCGCGCGGAACGCGTGGATAGTGCATTTCTCCTGAGATCATCTGGAAAGGCTTGCCATCCAGCAGGAAACAGGAATCGCTAAGCGCAAAAGTGTGCGTAACGCGCTGTGCTTTCAAATGGAAAACAACAAAAAACAGGGCAATAACAATAGTTAATTTTTTAAAGAGCATAAGTATTAAAAAGGGAGATTGTATTAATGTGATTGTATTTTTAGATGAACAACAGCAGGTTTAAGTCCCGGCGAACTTACCCGAACGGCTACCGCCCCGGCTTTGCCGCTGGTTTGCACATAGGCCAGGATGTGCCCGTTCAAAGCCGCGCGCTTATCCGACTGGTAACTTTCGTGGCTCACAGGGCTACCGCTTTCCAAACCAATCAGTTTTGCCGGGCCGCTTATGGCTACTTGTATTTCGTTGGCGGCATTGTGTACCGGCACGCCGTTTCTATCGGTCACCGTTATTTCTATCTGGCTTAAACCTCTTACGCCTGTTCCGAAAATAGTTTTATCAGGATTTGCAACTAATTGCTGCGCATCGCCGGCCGTTTTTATGGTATTAGTACAAACTATTTTGCCGTTTTTATATCCTCTTACAGATAACTCGCCGGGTTGGTAGTTTACTTCCCATGACAGTATCGGCACCCGCTTATTGGTCTTGGTTTGCAGCCCTAACGACTTACCATTCAGCAGTAATTCGGCGGTATCGCAGTTGGTAAAGCATTCTACGCGTATTTTGCTGTCTTCCGGCCAGTTCCAGGTATGACTGGCGCGTCTGTGGCTCCAGATGCCATTATCCTCGCGCCCGCTTGCAGGCAATGCAGCGATGTACACCATCGGTTTCGTTGCCCACATACTCTGTCTGTAATAGTATTCTGTTTTGCGGAATCCAGCCAGATCAATCAATCCCGCGCTATTACTGCGTTCAGGCCAGCTATTGGCTTCGCCAAGATAGTCTATACCCGTCCACAGAAATTGGCCCGAAATATATTTGTTGGTGTCAACGGCCAGCCATGCCTGCAATTGCATGCCGTTCTCGCTGCCGTATATTACCCTGTTTGGATATTTTTTGTGATCCTGGGAATAGAGATACTCCTGATAGTTATAACCTACCACATCCAGCGCTTCCGGATATCCCACTTCGTTAGACATAGCGATACCCGCCAGTGCCGCAGTTACCGGACGTGTCATATCAACCGATTTTACAGCCCTTACCAACTGCCTGGCTATAGGTGTAATCTCACTTGCATTCGGATGGTCTGCCAGATAACCTCTGCCATATATTTGCGGATTTTTACCTTCATTGAGTATGGGGCGGGAATATGGGTCGTTAGGATAATCGATCTCGTTACCTATGCTCCATAGTATTACTGATGGATGGTTGCGGTCGCGCAGCACCATATCGCGGATATCCCTGTCGGCCCATTCCTTGAAGTATTCATTATAGCCATCCTTAGATGGTTTGCCAACATTGCGGCCTTTTATCCATTTATTTTTGCCCAGCTCCCATTCGTCAAACGCCTCATCCATTACCAGGAAGCCCATCCTGTCGAACAGGTCATACAAATAAGCCGCATGCGGGTTATGGCTTAGCCTGATGGCATTAATGCCACCGTCTTTTAATATTCTCAACCGCCTTACCCATACCTCCTCCGGCACGGCAACGCCCAATGCACCGGCATCATCATGAATACATACGCCCTTCAGCTTAGTATTAACGCCGTTTAAAAAGAACCCGTTATTCGCATCAAAACGAATGTCCCTGATGCCTACCTCATCGTTCTCCTCATCCACCAATTTCCCACCACTAACAATAGAGGTTCGCAGCGTGTACAGGTACGGATGTTCAGTACTCCATAATTTTGGCGTACCGAGGTGCATATTTAATTGCGATGAGGTTGCACTGTCAGTAGTTGTAAGCTGTTTTTGGTCAGATGCAACAACATGTCCTGCAGCATCAAGCAAATCTGTTTTTACCGTTACTTTTTCTTTTTTGGGTGAGATGATCCGGGTGCTTACCTCAACATCGGCCTTTTCGCCGCCTACTTTCGGCGTAGTGAATTTAACTCCCCACAAATCAAAATGCACTGGATTCTTAGCCACCAGATACACATCCCTGTATATACCCGAACCGGTATACCAGCGCGAGTCGGCAAACTCGCTGTGATCCACTTTACCAGTTATATTATTTTCGCCAGTACGGTTAAGGTAAGGCGTCAGTTCATATTCAAAAGCGATAAAACCGTTTGGCCTTTTGCCTATATAATGGCCATTTATCCAAACCTCGCTGTTTTTGTACACTCCATCAAAATAGATGTACACCTGCTGCCCGTTCCATTTTGCAGGAAGGGTAAATTTCTTTTTGTACCAGCCAATGCCGCCCGGCAGGTAAGCTGTTGCGCTTGCCCATTCATCACTGAATGGACCTTCAATGCTCCAGTCGTGCGGTAGCTGAACCGTTTTCCAGTCACCTTCTGTTCGGACACCTTTTATGCCGTCCGTTACATCGCCTTTGTGAAATTGCCAGTCGTCGTCAAACAGCATGCGCGTGCCCGACTTATCCTGCGCCCGCATAACTGATGGTAGCAATAACTGACTTAATAAAACAGCTGCCAGGAGCCTGTATTTGTATTTCATAAAGAATTATTTGTTTATTCCTGCGCTATGATCCATTGCTGGCTGGTGTTCCCGGCATAAGCCGATTGAATTACCGCAGCGCCTGCAGTAGCCGATGCGCCACTAATAGTAAGGGCTAAACCGCTGTTCTTATTAACGACCTTATAAACACCGGTTGAAATGGATACCAATTGCCATTGCTCGCTGCCACTTGTTGAAGATGCCGATTGTACAATGCCTGCTCCATCAGCAGTTGAAGCGTTGTTAACGTCAAGATATAAGCTGCTATTCCTGTTAGTTAAGGTATAATAACCCGTTGCACCGTTAGCAATTGTCCATTGCTGGTTGTTACCGCCATTTTGTGTCCATTGAATAAGATTAGCGCCGGCTGATGTTGAAGCGCCGTTTACGTCGAGCAGATCACCACTATTTACATTAATCAAACGGTAATAAGCCCCTGCATAAAACTGATCGGTTCCACCTGTACCAACGCCCCAGCTATACTGAAGGCGGCTTAAACCAGATGTATTGACATTGGTAAGCGTAAGGTTTGTACCACTGCCATTTAATTGTTCCATGGCATAACCATCGCCGGTACGTACACCCGGCCAATAAATACTCCCCATATTCAGATTACGAACCTCGTTCGTCATCCCCTGTATATAGGCAATGTCTTTACTGCCCAATATCGCCCCGGTGTAGTTTATACCGGTATTCATGGTATCGCCAAACTCTGTAAGCACAGCCCGGCTGCCATAGGCGCCAACAGCAGTGGCCAGGTTACTCTCCCATGAGGATGCCGTAACCAGCGAACCGCCATTAAAAAATGTATAATCATGTACCGACAATAAACAGCCCGCAAAACGGCTGTCGGCACCCACACCGGTAATATTATCGGCGTAACCGGTACCATCAATAAGCACGTGCGCCCTTGGTATTGTAGGATAAGTATTTAACCATTTGGCGCATACAGCCGACCAATCGGCCAGCGAGTAACCGTGCGGCTCGTTGTATATTTCGAAGTAAACCTTGGGGTTGCAGCCATATTTCTTCAATACTATCTGCCACATAGCCCAAAACTGCGTATCATCGTCTACCTTTCCGTCGCCGCTTGATGATGCCTCCCAAAAGCCGATGATAACGTTTAAACCTTTGGCCGTAGCCGCATCAATTATACCCGAATAGGAGTTCCACCAGGCGGAAGATGCCGTTACGTAATTAATGGGAATGCGGATAGTATTAGCCCCTGTATTGGTAACTATTCCGGAAAGTATGGCATTTGACTTTGCCGTAACTGCAGCGTAATCATCTGTTGATGATAAACCACTTAACACCAGCACGGTAGCACTAAAGTTATCCCCCGGGCATGCCCAGTTAACTCCGTGTATAGTGTTAGCCACCGGCGCCTGCTGTGTTAATGATACGGGGCATGCAGCCAGCGTATCGGTGTCAACCGTTGTTTTAACAACTGTTTTTGCGGTTGAATCCTTTTTACAGGAAAGCATGAAAAACACAGCCAGCCATGCACCTGATACAATCCACTTCAAATGCTTACTATTCATAAGTGATAAAAAAATCAGGCGGGCCTTTTCATACCCGCCTGAGGATCTATTAATTAATAACCAGGGTTTTGCTGTAGTTGATTGTTTGATGCCTGTATTTCTGCAAGAGGAATTGGCAGCCAATATTCTTTGTCCGTAAACGAACGACCGGCAAGTGCGATCTTGGATGTATAAGTATACCCGCTTGGGCTTGCCGCGTTAACAGTAGGAATAATGCCGTAAGCAGGAACGTTTTCTGTTGTGCTGGCAATCTTCCACCGGCGAACATCATAGAAACGGTGTTCTTCAAAAGCAAGTTCAACCTGTCTTTCGCTGCGGATAGCGGTACGCATCTGATCCTGGGTTAAACCCGGAGTAAGCGGAGGCATATTAACAGATGCACGCTGCCTGATGCTGTTGATAGCAGCATACACCGATGCATCCGGCCCAACTGCTTCATTCTGTGCCTCGGCATAGTTTAACAGTATCTCCGCATAACGGATGTATATCCATGGCTGGCCGCCTGCTACGTTCCATGGGTTATCTATCGGATAGTTATCATTCATAAACTTCCGCAGGTAATACCCGGTTAAGCTGGCATTCCAGTTAGATGGGCCCTGGTTGCTGTCCTGACCGCCTGGCAAAAAGGTTTGTACGTTTCTTCCGCGATATGGTGCGCCATTATACAATATAGTAGCATAAAAACGCGGATCACGGTTCACGTAAGGGTTCTGCGGGTCATACCCTGATGTTGGATCTGTAATAGGCTTGCCATTATTCATTTCGTAGGCATCTACCATATTTTGCAATGGCGTGTTGCCACCCCATCCGTCATAACCGTTAGGGCCGTTAGAAATTTCCAAACAAACGTGCCTCGCCGTATTCACGGTATAAAGACGCTCGAATATGATCTCATTATTATTTTGATCAAGGAACAGATTTTTATATCCGCTTTGCGATAATGAATATTTGTTCAAATTCATAACCGCCTTTGCGGCAGCAGCAGCGTCGGCCCAGGTACCTGCGTTATACAGCGGGCTTGCAGCATAAAGCAACAGTCTTGATTTTAGCGCAAGGGCAGCGCCTTTGGTTGCACGGCCAAGCGCCCAGGTTGAGCCATTATTTAGTGGCAGCCTGCTTGCGGCATCATCAAATTGTGAAACAGCATACTGTATGGATGCAGCTATGGTAGCGCGTTTAAACAAGCTTGGGTCCTGCAGGTTGTCGGTTAACTGTGTTACTTTATCGCCGATAAGTACAACACCGCCATAGTTGCGGATTAGGTCCAGATACCTGAATGCCCTGATAAATTCCAGTTCACCTATTAACTCTGATTTGTGGCTCGCGCTCAATTTAGTTAACTGATTAATAACGCTTAGCGCATAGTTGCAATCGCGGATGCTACGATAGCTGCGTCCCCAAATTGTACCCGCGATGCCGGTATTTTCAGGAGAGAGTTGTCCCTGTTGAAGCACCCAGGAACCATCGTTATTTGTATACATTGATTCGTCGGTAACAGAGCTCCACATGGCATATTCAAAACCACGGCCGAAACCCGGAGGCGTGCCTTCGCCTTCTTTATTTTGTAAGGTTATGCCTAAATACCTGTTAATCACATAATCTTCAAACAGGGATGTATCAGTCGTGATAGAGGCATTCGACAGCCGATCTGTGGGAATAACGGTAAGAAAGTTTTTCTTACATGCCGTAAATAGCACCGTCGACGAAAGCAGTAAGCAACCTATGGTATATTTAATATTTTTCATTTTTCTCAATTTTAAAATTTAACGTTTGCGCCCACGTTGATGATCTTTTGCTGAGGATAGAATTGAGCTGCACCATCAATACCTTCAGGATCATAATCTTTAACTTTGCTGATTGTAAACAAGTTGAACGCACTTACATAGAATCTTACCCCTGCTATGTGCAGTTTTGATATCACACTGGCCGGCAATGTGTAGCCAAGCTGTAAGTTTTTCAGCCTTGTAAATGCAGCGTTGTTCAGCCAGAATGTGCTTGGATATAAACCGCCACTTACAGCACTTGATGCACGGCTGGAAACCTTTGGATAAGATCCGTTCGGGTTAGTAGGGCTCCAGGCATTTTGTGCCCAGTCCTGGTAGTAGTTACCAATGGTACCTGATTCAGGCAAAACATATTGGCTAACTTCAGCCTGACCAGAGAACAAAACAGAAAGGTCGAAGTTTTTGTAACCTGCATTCAGGTTTAAACCATACACAATCTGTGGTACATTTCCGTATTTGCTTCTTGTTTGGTCGGCAGCTGTGATCTGACCATCGTGGTTATAGTCTTCATATATTAAATCACCAACCTGAGTATTGGGCACATGTGGTGTACTATTTATTTGAGCTTGTGACCTGAAAATACCGATGGCGTTATACAATAAGGCAGTATTCAAGGGGCCGCCTGTTTGTTTTTGATAAGGCAACACACCGGCAGCTTCATCAATATAGATTATCTTATTTTTAGAGAATGTAAAGTTTCCGGATACACCCCAGCTAAATGTACCCGGATGATTATATCCCAGCGTTCCTTCAAAGCCATGCCTGTTAACTTTCCCTATATTTTCTGCAGGTACAACATTGCCGCCATAAGGGTTTACAATGCCTGATGTTGCCGGGATTGATCCGTTAGGATATACCAGGATATTGGACCTTTTCTCGCTGAATACAATTGCCTCTAAAGTAAAGTTCTTTAAAAAGGTAGCATTGATACCTATATCTAACTTTTTAGCAGTTTCCCATGTAATATCAGGGTTGGCAAGTTTAGTCAGATCAATTCCGGGATGCACTGACGCGCCTGTTCCGTCATCTAACGTTACATAGTTGTCAAGCGAATAGTTATCAAAGTATTGGAAGCCGCCTGTAGCATCGTCACCCAACACACCATAGGAAACCCTGAGTTTCAGGTTATCAATAGCTTTTATGTTATCGGCAAACCACTTTTCTTTTGATATGTTATAACCGGCCGATACAGCAGGGAAATATCCCCATTGATGGCCAGGGCCAAACAGGGATGAACCATCCGCACGGAAATCACCTTCGAGCAGGAATTTTTCATCGTAATTATAGGCTACCCTGCTGATCACGCTTTTACGGGTGTAGTCACTGCTTGTGCCGCCATTTGTAGCATCTGCCGCAGCAGTTCCGCCTTCAGACAATTCTGGAGTTGTAACTGATGGGAAATGGATTTTTTGAGCCCAGAATGAATTTTGCGGGTTTTCGCTTTGCTCATACCCCACAAACGCGTTTATATTATGTTTTTTAAACTGCCTTACAAAGTTTAACTTAATATTGGCTGTAGTTAACGAAGTGTTAGACTGACCTTCGTATAATGATGCCTGCCCGTTTGGTCCGCCGCCTTCAATGCTTGGGGTGTAAGTGTTAAGCGTGCTGTTGTAAGTGTAAACGGTATAAGGTGTTGCGAACGATTTTGTATAATTTGTGGATTTGTCTGCCGCAAAAAAACCATCAAGAGAAAGGCCTTCCACACCCGGTATTTCATAGCTGGCCTTAATGATGCCATTAAATGTTTGCACCGGGTTTAGATCTGTACCGCCAATACTGGTTTCAACTAAAGCAGGGTTTACTTGGTCGATACCTGCGGTTGGTAGTCCATTTGGGTAAAACGGTGCAGAAGTAGGGTAAGATCTGTAAATTGATCTGAATATACCGCCTGCGCCTATCTGTGGATATTGCCTGTCTTCTTCTCTGCCTGAAAGTGATAAGCCGACATTAAATCCTTTGGCAACAACCATATCGATATTAGCCCTGAAATTATATTGATGATATTTGGTTACATCATTTTTGTAAAGGCCATCCTGTGCAAGTGTTCCTACAGAAGTAAAATACTTTACATTATCCGTACCGCCGCTTATGGTAAGGCTTTGCTGATCCTGCAGGGCGACACTTTTTAAGGTTGCTTTTTCCCAATCCGTATTTGGATAATTCAGCGGATCTGATCCATCTCTGAATTTCTGGATCTGGGCAGCGCTATACACCTGGTTCATACCACCAGCTGATGAATTATAGTAACTGATCAAATTGACGATTTGAGCATAGGTTGCCGCATCAGCCATTTTAGGCAGTCGGGTTGGAGAGTCAAAGCCTTCATTGTAGCTGTATGAAACAACAGGCTTGCCAAGTTTACCACGTTTTGTGGTTATTAGAATAACACCGTTTGCAGCCCTTGCGCCATAAACTGCCGCTGAACCATCCTTTAATACAGATACGCTTTCTATATCGTTTGGATCAAGCCGTTCCAGGCCGCCGATTTGCCCCGGAACACCATCTACTACAACCAGCACACTATTACTACCTGTTGTGGCCAGGCCCCTGATGTAGAGTGACGATCCGTCGTATCCGGGCTCACCGCTTGTGTTATTGGCAATTACGCCTGAAATACGGCCGGCAAATGAGTTAGAAAGGTCGGGCTGCGGGCTTTTAACCATATCGGCACCTTTTATTACAGACACCGAACCTGTTAATGTAGCCTTCTTTTCTGTACCGTAACCTACAACAACTACTTCATTTAGCGCTTTTGAATCAGGCTGAAGATGTACCTGGTAGTTTGATTTACCTTTCAGCGGAACCTCCAGGTTGCTATAGCCAACAAATGAAAATACCAGCGTGCCCGAATTTTCATTTGGAACGGACAGACTGAAATGGCCATTTTTGTCGGTAACAGTACCTGTTGAAGTACCCTTCAGGGTAACCGTTACACCGGGAAGCGATGCCCCGTTTTCATCGAACACCGTACCTGAAATGGTTGACGCGGGAGCAACCGCATGCGTTTTTAAAACAGGAACCGCAAATGCAGGCATGGCACAAGTGCACGAAACGGCTATAGCCACGCCTATGGCCAGCGAGCCGATACCGTACCGTTTTTTACCATGCGGAGAAATTGTAATTGGTAATTTTGGTTTCATATAGATCATTTAATTGGTTTGTATTTAGTAATGCCACATCGGTCCGGGCGGAGCAGTTTCGGGCGACAGCAGGTGAAATCTTGCCGCTTAAAAAGACAATCCGTTTGTAACGATTTGGTTATACTGGTTATTTGGTTTTGCTAAAATGGAAGAAATTAGGGGTGCAAAGTGAGGGGTAAATCCGCCAATAGAACGGGGGTATTTCGGCAAAACAGCTATAAATCGATGCTTTTCGGGCCAATCCGCATCAGTTTTCTTTTACAGGGTGCCGAACTACGTTTTGATCCCTGTGAAAAGTGGTACGGTATTTCTTAATATAGTCAGAAGGATTAAGGCCAAACAGTTTACTGAATTGCTCTCTGAAATATTTCTGGTCGGTAAGGCCAACTTTGTACGCGGCTTCGTATATGGTACTGTCGGTAGTGAGCATGATCTCGGCAGCTTTTCTCAGGCGGATAAACCGGATAAATGCCGTAGCCGACTGCCCTGATATCGACTTAATTTTGCGATAGAGATTGGAGTGGCTCATGCCTATCTCGTCGGCAACAGTTTTAATGCTGAATTCAGGGTCGTTCAGGTGCGCCTCTACTATCGTGATGCACTTTTGCAGGAAATCCTTATACTCCTGCGATATTTTGAGGTTATTGGATTTATTGAGCGTGATCTCGTTAAAGAAATACTTCTGTAAGTTATTCCGGGTTTTCAATATGCCTTTAACCCGCGCCATTAATATCTCTTTCTCAAAGGGCTTGTTCACATAATCATCCGCCCCGCCTTCAATCCCCTTCAGCTTTACATCCGGCGAAGTACTTGCTGTGAGCAGGATAACCGGTATATGATTTAATTCGGGGTTTTCTTTTATCAACCTGCATAAC
>JBQCIS010000371.1:0-30932 GCA_051953515.1 Mucilaginibacter sp. | reverse complement strand
CTGTTCATTACCACACCCTGGTATGAACCTTTTGGAATTACACCGCTTGAGGCTATGGCCTGCGGTACGCCTGTTATCGGCTCAAATGTGGGCGGTATCAAATATAGTGTCGTTGACGGTGTAACCGGTGCTTTGGTTGCGCCTGATCAACCGGAAGAGCTTGCAGACAAGGTAGCCGAATTATTGAGCAACAAGGCCAAACTCAAGACATTAGGCAAACAGGCCATAAAACATGTAAACAGCAACTTTACCTGGGCAAAGGTTACCGATCATTTGGCAATATTGTATCAGCAAGTTATTGCGGCAAGGCGTAATGGGCAGGCTATCCGTGCCATTATTGTCGGGAATGATAACAGCCAGGCAGCTTAACCCATATGAATGCAGCTATTTTTTTGGATAAAGACGGTACACTTATACCGGATATCCCCTACAACATTGATCCTAAAAGGATAGTGCTGTATGAAAATTCTGTTGCGGGTTTAAAATTGCTGCATGATATGGGCTATAAGCTTATTGTAATATCCAACCAACCTGGGGTTGCTCACGGCTACTTTACCGAAGAAGCGCTGCTACCTGTAAAAAGAAAACTCGGAGAGTTACTGGCAGCACATCAAATTAAATTAAGCGGATTTCATTATTGCCCGCATCATACCACAGGGTTGATAGAAGAATATACAACAGAATGCTTTTGCCGCAAGCCCTCGCCCGGAATGCTTTACCACGCGGCTTCCGTTCATGACATTAACCTTGCCGCGTCATGGATGATTGGCGATATTTTAAATGACATAGAAGCAGGAAACCGCGCCGGCTGCCGTACCATACTGATTGATAACGGTAATGAAACCGAATGGCTGGATGGCGAATATCGCACTCCGGCCCAAACCTGTGCCAGCCTAAATGAAGCTGCACAATTCATTTTAAATGAGGAATATGCAAGTACCAGACTGGCGTAATTGCAAAAATATACTATGCATGCGCCCGGATAACATGGGCGACCTGATCATGACCGGGCCGGCCATTCGTTCTCTAAAGGAAACCTTTTCGGCACGCATAACTGTGCTTACCTCATCCATGGCAGCCGGAATAGCAGCGTTTATTCCGGAAATAGACGATGTTATTGTATTCGATCTGCCATGGGTAAAAACAAAGGAAGCTTCCCGTGATCAAATACCGGAAATTGTACAGATCATCAGGGAAAGGCATTTTGATGCAGCCGTAATCTTTACCGTTTACAGTCAAAACCCGTTGCCTACAGCTATGCTGGCCTATATGGCAGGTATTCCCAAAGTCCTGGCTTATTGCCGCGAAAATCCTTACGGGCTTTTAACTAATTGGATACCCGACCCGGAGCCTTATCAACTGATCAAACACCAGGTAAGGCGTGACCTCGACCTGGTAAAACATATTGGCGCTGTACCATCCTGCGAGCAGCTACGTCTTAAAGTATCCGATTCGCTTTGGCCCACAGTTACGCAAAAACTTGCCTTAGCCGGGATAAATACGGATCGTCCCTGGATAATTTTCCATCCGGGTGTCAGTGAGAAGAAACGGCAATATCCTGTAGAAAACTGGATCAGTGCGGGACGTTTAATCGTTGAAGAATTGGGTTATCAACTGGTATTAACCGGTACGTCGTCAGAATTAATGCTTACGCGGCAAATAACCGACGGTATCGGCTCTGAAA
The DNA here is from genome assembly GCA_051953515.1 of Mucilaginibacter sp. Lineage (GTDB taxonomy): Bacteria > Bacteroidota > Bacteroidia > Sphingobacteriales > Sphingobacteriaceae > Mucilaginibacter. The sequence goes on along the minus strand of JBQCIS010000371.1, from coordinate 29,248 downwards.
GCAGCACCATTGCCGGGCAATTGAACTTAGCAGAACTGGTATGCCTCATAAAACACGTCCCGCTGATGGTAGCTGTAAATACAGGTACTGTGCATATTTCAGCAGCTGTAAACACTCCCGTTGTGGTTTTATACGCGCAAACCAATCCGCAGCATACTCCTTGGAAAGCCTCCTGCAAGGTGCTGCAATTTGCGGCTGAAGCCGATTTAAAAAGCAAGAATGAAGTAATTGCGTATGTAGATCAGCAACTATATGCTGTACCTCCGGAAATGCCCCAGCCGAATGACGTGCTCAACGCGGTGCAAGCACTCCTGTTTCCAGACGGTTCAGCATCGCCACAGTTTCACGGAATACAAGGTGGAAATCCTGCGAGGCAAGCCAGTTGATAGTATGATGCAATTCTTTATTAACCGGCCCCCAACGTTCGGGCTCACCATCCATACTGATTACAATACTTGGCGTACCAAAAGCAGCCGCTATATGCGACACCCCTGTACAGTTGGATATCAGCATTGCAGCATCTTTTATCAGTGCAGCAGCTGCGCCTATTGATGTTTTGCCGGCGATGTTGATTGCGTCGTCTTTCATGTTATCCTTCACAGCCTGTACAATGCCTGCTTCTTCCTTAGTCCCCGTGATCAAAACCTTATAGCCTTGTTCTGTACAAAAATCGGCTAACGATGCAAAATATTCAACAGGCCACTGCCGCCATGCACCACGCGAGCCAGGATGTATGCAAACATATCTTCCCGGTTCAATGCCTAACTGAAGCTGATCCAATGCCATAACATCCCCCTCAGACAAGGGAAACTCCAATTGATTGCCTTTTGATGGTATTCCTAAAAATTCCATCAGCAACAAATGCCTGTCTATCTCCGAACCATAGTTCGGGTAATCGATATACAAGCCATTATCTGGCGCGTAATGACCTTCCAGCTTATAGCCTGCCGTATATTTAGCACCATATTGCGCTATCATTTCATTAACTATGCTGCCGTCACCTTGCATTTGCAATATCAGGTCGAATTTTTCCTGGTTAATATTGATCAGGAACTGCTGATACTTCTCCTCATCAAAAGATTGTTCAGGCAATCCGGGGTAGCCGGGAAAATGAATATAGCCGTCAAAATATTCTGAAAATCTTTCAGTGAACGATTTCGCCCATGGCAATCCTAAGAGTATAATTTCCGCATCCGGATAAGCGCTTCGCAGGGCTCTTATGGCGGGAATGGCGCAAAGCATATCACCTAACTGTAAAGCGCGAAAAACGCCAATTTTTTTTATTTCCTGCTGATTTAATGTCATAGTTAAGATCAAATAAAAAGCACCTTATACTTTATCGCCCCATACCATTGCCAGTAAATAGCCAGGAATGGGATAACAAAAGAGGTAACCACCATTTCGGCAATATGCGTTGGCGAGCGGTCGGCGGCATAAAGGCGCTTAACTGTAAAATAAACGGTTAGTGTTAACCAGATCAGTAATCCTGTTAAAGCGATTGCTTTTGCACCAATCACAAACCCGGCCAATGCACAAATAAATGCCGAGATAATAGCATAGTAAATAATCGGCGGCGATGGCTGTATCTTTTGGCGATACAACTCGGGGTACTTTTTATAAAGCAGCGCGTTATACAATGTTTTACGCTGATCTTTTATACTAACACCCCATTTCGCATCTCTTACCGGATGAACAACAACGGCACTATTCACCTTTTTAACCGGAATACGCTGCGAGATGAGCTTAAATTCCAGATCGCTATCCTCGCGCCACGCCATGCTAAACTGTTCATCAAAACCACCTGTGCGGAGCAGGGCGGCTTTTGAGCAGGCACAATTGGCGGTCACAAAATCGGCGTCCTCCAGGCCTGCGGTATTTTTAGCGTAGTCGGTTGGCCGCTTGCTGCGTGGCACAATTACCTTTCCGGTAACTGCCTGCAAGCTATTAGGGCTGATATTGCGGCGTATTTCTGCCAGCCAGTATTCATCCGGCATACAATCATCATCTGTAAAGGCAATAATGTCTGCTTTGGCGTTCAACCAGCCGAAATTACGGGCTGCGGCGGGGCCTTTTTTCAAAGGCAATTCAAAAAATCTGATCCTTTTATAACCATCCCTAAATTCCCGTATTAATTGACGCGTCTCATTATCCGGCCCGTCGCTAACTACGATGATCTCATATTGTCTGCGGTTGAAGCGTTGTTTCAGCAAGGCTGCCAGGCATTTCTTTAGTAGCTGCGGCCTCCTGTATGTGGGAACGATGACCGATATTTCCATTATTCTTTTCTATAACAAATGATCCAATAATTAACGCGTCAAAAGGTGAGCTCCAGAAACATTCAATAGCATCACGCGGGGTACAAACAATGGGCTTGCCCAGTGTATTGAAGGAGGTATTCACCAGCACCGGTACGCCTGTTTTGCGGTAAAACGCTTGTAGTAAATCGTGATAGGGTTTATTTTGTCGGGCATTGATGGTTTGTATCCGGGCGGTGCCATCAGTGTGCCTTACTGCCGGTATTTTTTCGGCCTTATCTTCGGCCACATCATACACAAACAGCATAAAAGGCGAATACGCTGCATTATTGAACCAGTTTCCGGCCTCTTCTTCTAATACCACCGGCGCTACCGGGCGGAAATCCTCCCTGTCCTTTACCTCGTTCAACCGCGCCTGCATAGACGGGTTGATCGGCGAAGCCAATATAGACCTTGCACCCAATGCCCGCGGACCGAATTCCATCCGCCCCTGATACCAGCCAATGATCTTATCCTGAGCCAGTATTTCGGCAGCTTCTTCAGCAACATTGTTCAGCTTGCGGTAGGGTACCTTGCACCACTGCATAAACTTCTCTATCTCGGCATCGCTGTAATCCGGCCCCCAATAAGCATGATCCATTATAAATGTACGCTCGTTGCTTTTGCGTTGTTGTGCATCCACCCACAATGCTGCGCCTAAAGCGGTGCCATCATCGCCGGATGCCGGTTGAACCCATATATTTTTAAAGTCTTTTTTATCGCGGATACGGGCGTTAGCCACACAATTCAGCGCTACGCCGCCTGCCATACACAGGTTTTCTTCGCCGGTCTCCTTTTTAAGCCATGAGGTTATCTCCAATAAAGTTTCCTCTAATACCACCTGCAGCGAGTGCGCTACATTAAAGTGATGACGGGTAAACTCCTCGTGCCGTAAGCGTTGCAGACCGAAGCGCTCTGTTAAGTTTTGGTTAGTTACTGTAAACAGACCATTGCCTTTTAGGGTAATGATCTCACGAAAATCTTTTACAAACTCCGGCTTACCATAAGAAGCCAGCGCCATTACCTTATACTCATCAGACGAGTGCAGGAAACCGAGGTGCGTAGTAATATCCTCATACAATAAACCCAGCGAATGCGGCATATTTACCTGTCCAATGCGGTTCAAACTCTGGCCGCTGCCAATATTATAAGTAGTAGTAGCCAGCTCTCCCCTGCCGTCAACCGTCATTACCGCGGCATGCTCATAAGGCGAACAGTTAAAGGCGCTGGCGGCATGTGCAATATGATGCTCGACATAATGCCATTGTTGCGGCTGAATATTTGCGCCCAAAAACCGTTTTTGAAGATGATGCGGATAACCATCATTCAATTGCATACGTGCATTAACAATTGATGACAGAAAAAGCGGCTCCCATGGGTTCTGCCATTCATTATTTATTAATCTGCCTTCATTTTCAAACGGTATCTCAATAACGCTTTTACCGTTGTACTGTTCACCGATGAGTAAATATGGATCAAATGAGTAGGCCACATGGTCTACATCATTAATATGGATACCTGCCACCTTTAAACAATAGTCGATAGCGTGAAAAGGCAACTCCCAGGTTGAAAATGGCACCGGGCGTTTACCATGTTTAATATGAGTAAAGCGCTCCTCTTCGGCCGCGGCTAAAAGCTGTCCATCCTTTACTATACAAGCCGCTGAGTCGTGAAATACGGCGTTTATCCCTAATATATACATTGCGACAAAGTAATTAATTATAAAACCTTTGTATGATGAACATCCGCCTGCGCAATGAGTTCATGAGATAAATACCTGTTTTGAATGTTGTAAATACGGATTTTGTGCTTTAAGAGTTGAAACTATTATTCTCTGAAATTTCTCCAGAAGATTATACACGCTGCAAGCACCATGCACACACCGGCAATAAGCAGCATTATGGCAACGGCCCGTATTGCAATCATAAAAGATAACCTGAATGCAAAAAGACCTAATGTAAACAGTAACAAACTATACCAAAGTTTTTCCCGCGCCGGCTTCATACTTAAAAGCATATATAATCTTTAACAGAATTATGCCGGAGATGGATTCAGTCAATCATAAAACGGGTAAAATCCGCACAATGGGGAAGCGCTTCTATGTAATCGTTTCCCCACTTAAAATGGGCTGATAAACGATTCCACTTTCCTGACAAAGCAACGTAAAACTATATCGTTGATTATGAATAATTTAATCAATAATTAAAAAAAGCTGTATCCCGGGCCAAATTTTTGCGTTTAAATATACATAAGCCGCAAGCTTACCCTGATTAATTTAAAATTATTGATTAAACACAAAACGGGCATCCGGTTAGGATGCAACATTAAATGAATTTAAAACCGGTACAGAATTTATCCGAGAAACAGCTTGGTTCAGGACTAAAGCTGGTTGTTGCCGATGGGCTATCTGCCGAAGCGATGGTTGTATTTACCAGCGGCACTTTCTTAACAGCCATGGCTATTCACATGGGCGCTACTAATTTTCAATTAGGCATTTTAGCTGCATTACCCACTTTTACTACTGTTTTTCAGCTCTTTTCTATATGGCTGGTGCAAAGGTTCAAGAATCGTAAGGCAATTACTGCATTTTGCAATTTTATGGCGCGTTTACCGCTGATTGCCATAGGGCTAATGCCTTTTTTGTTCAGCGGGAGCACCAGTGTAGAAATGATAATCGTAATGCTATTCTTTCAGCATATTTTCGGCGATATCGCCGGAGCGAGCTGGAATGCATGGATGAAGGATATGATACCCGGCGAACGGTTGGGCAGCTTTTTTTCACACCGCAGCCGTATGGCGCAAACACTTAATGTTACGCTGAGTTTGGCAACCGCAATTGGTTTGGATTATGTGAAAAAGCATTATTCTACAGCAGAGATACCGGTTTATCACCTGTTGTTTTTAGCTGGCGGCTTATTGGGCATGATAAGCGTTATATTCCTGCTGCGCACCCCTGAGCCGCAGGCACGCCCTATGGATGGCAATTTATTTAAACTGTTCAGCAAGCCGCTTAAAAACCGCAATTATCGCAACTTATTGGTATTTAATTCAGTGTGGGCATTTGCGCTTAACCTCGCTACACCATTTTTTGCTGTTTTTATGATGAAGACCATGCACCTGCCAGTGGCCTGGATCATCGGCCTGGGAATATTAAGCCAGCTAAGCAGTATCGTTTCCATTAAATTATGGGGAAGATATTCCGACCGCTTCAGCAATAAAAATATCATCAGCATTTGCGCGCCTTTGTATATAACATGTATTCTGGCATTTGCATTTGCGGCCATGCCCACCAATTTGCATACAATGCTATTGCTATTGATGCTGATCCACATTTTTAGCGGCATAGCCACAGCGGGCATCAACCTTGCGCTTTCAAACATCGGTATTAAACTTTCGCCTAATAACGAGGCCATTGCTTTTATTACGGCCAAAAATATGTTTGTGGCTTTCTTTTCTACACTCGCCCCGATGATTGGCGGTTTAATAGCCGACTTTTTTGTGACCCACAAACTGGAGTGGACCATCCACTTTAAAAGTGATCACGGTGTGATTAATCTGCACCTGCTTACATTGCAGGGATGGAATTACTTCTTCATTATAGGCGGATTGCTTTCCTTACTGTCGTTGCGCTTATTGGGGAAAGTTAAAGAAACCGGTGAAATTCACCGCAAACGGATGGTTATACACATGCACGCTCACTTCCGCAGTAAGTTACGGTCAAGCCTTGGCCGAGATATTCCAGGCAGATTAAACCGGGCAAAAATAAGTAAGGCAGGATAAACAGGTATTTATCGCTTACAAATCGGGTATTTTCAACCTAAACCCGTAAACGAAAATCCCTGTTAATAAGGGAAATAAGTTTACCATGAGTGACGAAAATAAAATAACCCGTCGAAAAATGGTCGCCGGCCTGGGCACATTCGCCATTGTTGCGGTGACGCCTGTTATAAAATCGGCCGCACATTTCGCTCCTAAAAAGAAAGATGCGGCAAAAATTCAGAATCCGGTAGATAAATACCCTAAACCACCCTTTAAATTGCAGCCACAGGAGTGGCCGGGCCTGCAAAGTAAAATGGATCCGGTGCCGGATTGCGGCGAAACCAGTTATGTAGGTTCGGGCAGGTTAACGGGGCGAAAAGCATTAATAACAGGCGGCGATTCAGGAATGGGCCGGGCAGCAGCCATTGCCTATGCCCGCGAAGGCGCCGACGTGGCGATCAACTCCTATCCTACCGAAGAGCCCGATGCCCGCGAAGTAGTAGAATGGATACATAAAGCCGGGCGAAAAGCTGTGCCTATTCCCGGCGATCTGCGTAATGAGTCTTTTTGCAAGCAGTTGGTGCAAAAAGCGATCAAAGAATTGGGCGGGCTGGATATCATCGTAAATAATGCAGGCCGTCAGCAGGCTGCAGCTTCCATTTTAGATGTTACCACGGAGGAGTTTGACTCGACCATGAAGACCAATATCTACGCCCCATTCTGGATCATCCGCGAAGCATTACCTCATTTGCCGCCGGGTTCTGCTATTATCGGCACCACATCAGAGCAGGCTTACAACCCGGATGCCTGGCTTTATGCTTACGCGCAAACCAAAGCAGCAACCATGAACTACGTAAAATCTTTGGCGAAACAGCTCGGGCCAAAAGGCATCCGTGTAAACGGCGTAGCTCCCGGACCAATATGGACTGCACTACAAGTGAGCGGAGGTACTACGCCCGATAAGCAACAATTATTCGGAAGCTGGACAACCTTCGGGCGCCCGGGCACGCCTGCCGAACTTGCTTCTATCTATGTACAACTGGCCGCAGCCGATGCAAGCTTTGCCAACGGGCAGATCTATGGTTCATCAGGCGGCGTAGGGCAACCATAATCCATCCTCCGAATGAAAAGAATCATAACAGTAGTTGCTGCGATCTGGCTGTTTGCAGCCCCTGTAAAAGCACAAACCGATACAGCTACCATGAACTTCCTGGTACAAGCCAGCATTGGCAATTTGCAGGAAATTAGTTCCGGTAAACTGGCGGCGCAAAAAGCAGTCAATATAAAAGTAAGGGCCTTTGGCAACCGTATGGTTACTGACCATGGCAAGACAGAAACACAATTACTGGCCCTGGCAAAGAAAAAAGGATATAACCTGCCGCCTAATGCCACATCCAACGTGGTGGAAGACCCAATGCTGGTTAAAGCCACCGACGGTAAGTTTGATAGGCTTTATGTTCACATGATGGTGCCCGGCCACCGATCGGCCGCAGGCTTGTATCAACGTTATGCCATAGCGGGTAAAGACCCGGAAATAAAGGCATTTGCCCGGCAAACACTTCCGATTATAAAATCTCACCTGGCGGATATAAAGGCGATTGATGAGAGAATGAAGTAAGAAAACCGCCAAACCTTAGGGGCGTGTAAATTGTTATTCCAGCAAAGATTAACAGGCGATAACCATGGCATCAAAACCAGAAGATAAAACAACCAAACTTAAAACCGGCAGCTATGACCGCTTTAAGAAGTTCGGTAATCAACAATATACCGGGATGCAGGTAGACCGCAGCCACCACTGGCATTATGACGAGGGTGATTGGAAAGAAACTAAGATAACACCTGACCTGTGGGAAATATCATACGCTGTAACTAAACGCCGTGCGGGGCACGCGCCTGAAAATTCGGGTGTGCCGGTAGGTACAGAATATCAATGGTTCATCCTATCGCACCAGCATGTAAAAAAGCTCAATGCCAATGATTACTCTACCGAGATGAGCGGCCTGAAGTTTAAACTGGCACATAAACGTGCCGATAAAGAAAGCTGGAGCGCAAAAGCACCAACCCAGCGTAAGCATCTCATTAAACTACTGCGCGACATGGCCGACCAACTGGAAAAAGACCCTATTCCACTTGAATTTGAGTACGACGGCAAAACCTATAAAGGCGAGGCAGTGCCGATTGCCGAAACCTGCACGGATGACATCTGCTATGAGGCCGAAGTATCTTTAAATAATGAGGAGATAGGTATTATCCGTTGCGCCAAAAGCGGCTGGAAGATGGACCGCGTGGAGCCCGAATTGACTGAAGCTATTGGAAACGAAATATCCTTGTATTACGAATAATCAATATACACTCGCTGCAAATCAACCATGTATGGGCGGAGCATTATTTAAAATGCTCTGTCCATACATCCTTAAATGTCTGGTTGATTATGCCTGCTTCCTTTGCGTCTCCTTTTATCAATGTTTTGGTAAATTTCACCATTTGGTCAAACGTAATATGCGGCGGCATGGGTGGCACGTTAGGGTCAACTACCGCTTCCAGTAATACCGGGCGGTCTGCACCCAACGCCTGTTGCCATGCCTCGCCTACTTTTTCGGGATCGTCAACTTTAATGCCTTTTAAACCCAACATTTCTGCATATTGCGCGTAAGGGAAATATGGCAGATCCTGTGATCCTGTAAACTCCGGGTTCCCCGCCATGATACGCTGTTCCCAGGTTACCATATTCAGATCGCTATTGTTGAGTACAAGGATGATGAGTCGCGGATCGTTCCATCGTTTCCAGTATTTGGATATGGTAATGAGCCCGCTATTACCCAGCATCTGCATTGCGCCATCCCCTACCAGCGCAATTGCCACGCGATCAGGGTAGGCGAATTTAGCGGCAATAGTATAAGGCACACCCGGACACATGGTAGCCAACGTGCCAGACAGTGACGCTTTCATACCTTCACGCAACTTCAGATCGCGTGCGAACCATGTTGCAGCAGAACCGGAATCGGAAGTCAGAATACAATTATCGGGTAACCTTGATGACAATTCCCAGAATACGCGCTGAGGGTTGATGGGATTAGCCCCAGTCATGGCTTTAGCCTCAACCACTTGCCACCATTCTTTTATGCCATTTTCAATACTTTCACGCCAGTCGCGGTCCACCTTATTATTGATCATGGGAATAAGCGCTCTCAGTGTTGCCTTGCTGTCGCCAACCAGATTAACATCCATCGGGTAACGCAGACTAAGCATGCGGTTGTCAATATCTATCTGTACGCCTTTAGCCTGGCCCTCCTTAGGCAGAAATTCGGAATACGGGAAACTACTGCCAATCATCAGCAACGTATCGCATTCCATCATCATATCATAACTGGGTTTAGTGCCCAATAAACCGATAGCGCCGGTTACATACGGCAGGTCATCAGGCAATGCAGCGCGACCCAGCAGCGCTTTGGCAACACCTGCACCTAATAATCCGGCAATTTGCTTTACCTCTTCACTGGCGCCTATTGCACCAGCGCCAATTAGTATAGCTATTTTCTTGCCCGTATTCAATATGTCTGCCGCCCTTTGCAATTCGCCCGCCGGCGGTACCGGTGCTTCAACAGAATGGCCAATGCCTGTAAATACGCTGCCATGCTTTCGTGGCGGCGCTTCAACCGCATCCAGTTCCTGCACATCATTGGGTATAATAACACATGTAACGGTGCGCTGAGCTTTGGCTATACGAACGGCGCGGTCTATGAGCTGCCTTGCCTGCCCTGCCTCCGTCATCATCTGCACAAACTCACCGGCAACATCCTTATATAACGACAACAAGTCAACCTCCTGCTGGTAATTGCCGCCTAACGACATTCTTGCCTGTTGACCCACGATGGCTACAACCGGCTGGTGATCGAGCCGGGCATCGTACAAACCATTAAGCAGGTGTATGGCGCCAGGCCCCGACGTGGCCATACAAACACCAACCTCACCGGTAAATTTGGCATGGGCACAGGCCATAAATGCGGCATCTTCTTCATGGCGTACCTGTATAAAATCTATGGAATCTTTTGCGCGGTCAAGTGCGCCCATTACGCCATTAATACCATCGCCAGGATAACCGAATATGCGTTTTATACCCCATAATTGTAACCGCTCAACCACAAAGTCGCTTACTTGCTTGCTCATCTTTTTGTTTTTTAGGTAGATACCAATGTTAACCGTTAACCACTTCGCCACCATTTACGTGTATTACCTGCCCCGTGATGAACGAGGCATCATCAGAGGCCAGAAATACATAAGCAGGTCCTAATTCTGAAGGCTGGCCGGCACGTTTCATAGCCGTTTCCTGACCAAATTTTTTGATCTTTTCTTCATCAAATGTCGATACGATCAATGGCGTCCATACAGGCCCGGGAGCAACGCCATTTACGCGGATACCTTTGTCCGTAAGGTTGGTTGCCAGCGAGCGGGTAAAAGTGGTAATAGCGCCTTTGGTAGATGAATAATCGATCAATGACGGCGAAGAACGGTAAGCTGTTACCGATGTGGTATTGATAATGCAATCGCCGGTGTGCATGTACGTAACGGCAGCCTCGGCAAAATAAAATTGCGAAAAGATATTGGTACGGAACGTTACGTTCAACTGTTCATCATCAATCTCCTTTACATTCTTTTGCGGAAACTGCATCCCGGCATTGTTGACCAGGATATTTAATTTACCGAATTCTTCAACCGTTCTTTTAACTGCCTCTTTGCAAAAAGCCGGGTCTTTAATATCTCCTTTTATCAGCAGGCATTTTCGTCCGGCCGCTTCTACATGTGTTTTGGTAAAGCCGGCGTCCTGGTCTTCGTCAAGGTAAACGATCGCTATATCCGCACCTTCTTCAGCAAAGTGCACACTTACTGCCCGGCCAATACCGCTGTCGCCGCCCGTAATTAATGCAACCTTACCCTTTAACTTATCGGCAGGTTTATAACTATCTTTAATATATTCAGGAGCTGGACTCATCTCAGCCTCAATCCCGGGCTGGCGGTCCTGTTTTTTTGGTGTTTTTGTCGTGGTCTCCATAATGCTGTTTATATATCTTTCCCTTCAAATTTCTCTTCAATCTGTTGCCAGTACGGCAGGCCTACAATCTGCATAAACTCATCCATGTTTACAGATGCACTTCGCGTTGGTTTACCCTCTTTCAAATGTTTCAGGGCGCGTTGCAGTGTATAAGCGACTTGAAAAATGAGCGTAGTTGGATAAAGTATCATATTGTAACCCATATCCTTCAGGTCTTTAGGCGCTACCCATGGTGTTTTACCGCCATCTTCCAGAATACTGGTGGCCAATGGTACGCCTTTAAGCGCTTTGCCTATTTTCTCCAATTGCCCGAGCGATTTCGGCCCTTCCAGGTAAGCGCCATCGGCACCCGCATCAAGATAAGCCTTTGCACGGTCAATCCCGTTCTCCAATCCCTCTGGATCAATAGCGTCTGTACGGGCGAGGATAAAAAATTCATGCCGCTCGCGCGCCGCAACGGCAGCTTTAATCTTTTGTATCATTACTGCCTTATCTACTACTTTTTTGTGATCCATGTGCCCGCATTTTTTTGGAGGCTGCTGATCTTCCATAAATATTGCCGAAGCACCTAAGCGCAAGTATTCCTGTACAGTACGTGTTACATTCTTTACATCTCCGTAACCATCATCAATATCTACCAACACCGGCAAGGGCGAAGCTTCGATGATCCATGCCGCTGACGCTCTCTTCTCTCCGAATTTTTCCAGATCCACATCCGGAATGGCATGCGTGGCGCCTGACAATGCATAACCACCGATCTGGTAAGCATTGAAACCAGCCAGTTCAATCAGCCTGGCGGTCAACGCATCGTGTGCAACAGGTAACTGAACAGGTTCATTCGCATCCGCCAACATTGCTTTCCAGCTTTTCCGCTTAGTATTGGTATGTTGCATCGTATCAAGCCTTTTATTAATTTTTGATTAAAAAAATTTCACACACTTAAATCTAACACCTTACTATTCCAGCTGTTTTAAATAAATAGAAATAGGAGAAATGAGTAAATACGGCAGAAAAGCGCCAAAAATCAGCTCAAGAAAAGAAGGGATAAAGCTGCGAGATCGTAAACCGGGTATTTGAAACCTACCGAAAATGGAAGACGGAGCTATCCCACGACCCATAAACGGGCATACGAGTATTCAACAAGGAAAAGAAACAACGATCTTCTCAGGCATCAGTAATATCAAACAGTATTGAGTTAATCAACCTTCCGCTTCTTCCTTTCCAGTACCTGATTTTGTACCGCTTTGCTCATCCGTTTCATCCGGATTTTGTTGACCGACACCTCCTCCATTACTTTCACCTGCACCAGATAATGGTGCATCGCCCTCATCTGTCCCGGTAGTTTCGTTATCTTCATTTTCGTTAATGTTGCCCGCTGCTACGTTCTCATCACTGTTGTTGGAGCCTTCCTGTCCGGGATTAACCTGTTGCTGGCCGGGTTGTTGTTGTTCATTCGTTTCCATAGCCTTTAATAATTTAAAAGTGATTATCTTACAAAACAACCTCAATAACCCAGCGTCAGTTTTGAGGCAAAATACCCGATTTATCTACGGAAAATACGGGTAGGCTGTCAGAAACCATTAATATAAGAATGGGTACTTAGTGTATTTAAACTGCTTGTTTTTGTGGTTTTTGGGAAGTTGTTTGTTTAACTCGGCTGTTTATTTGCCGATACAAAACTTACTAAATATATTCTCCAGCAAATCATCCGTTGTAACGGCACCGGTTATCTCGCCTAAATAGTGCAGGGCTTGTTTAATATCTGTTGCAAGAAAATCAGAGGTGGTTTGTGTATCGAGGCCGGTAAGCACCTTGCTCAATGCTTCTTCCGTTTTTTGAAGCGCTTCAAGGTGACGGATGTTGGTTATCAGCATTTCACTGCCTGTGAGTTGATCTTTTATGGCGGTGTGATAGATCGCGCTCTTGAGGTCGTCTATGTGAAACTTTTTTTTGGCAGAGATAACTATTGTGCTTTGTGAATGCGGCAATGCTGTAATTTCTTCCTGTGATAGCAGGTCGATCTTATTGGCTACCACCAGCATGGCAACCCCTGGTTTCTCCAGGCTTTGCAAATCCTGACTAAGCTGCTCAACGGTGGTTGCTGAGGCATCATAAACATATATCAGCACTGCCGACTGACTGATTTTTTCCATCGTGCGCTGTACGCCGATCTGTTCAATGGTATCTGTGGCTTCGCGGATGCCTGCGGTGTCTATTAACCGGAAATTGATGCCACGAATATTCAGCACTTCCTCTATCGTATCACGTGTAGTACCTGGAATGTGGCTTACAATGGCGCGCTCTTCATTCAGGAGGGCATTCAGCAAAGTCGACTTACCAGCATTGGGTCTGCCGGCAATTACCGTATTTACGCCTTGCTTGATGGCGTTGCCTAACTCAAACGACTGAATCAATGCCCCAATCACCCGCGTAATATCAACAATCAGCTGTTTTAACTGATCTCGGTTGGCGAATTCCACATCCTCTTCTGAAAAATCAAGTTCCAGTTCTATCAGCGAAGCAAATTGTACCAACTGCTCACGCAAAGTTTGTAACTGATTACTGAACCCGCCACGTAATTGCTGCAAAGCTACCTGCTGCGAAGCTTTTGAATTGGAAGCGATGAGATCGGCAACAGCTTCCGCTTGTGATAGGTCGAGCTGGCCGTTCAGGAACGCGCGCAGGGTAAATTCGCCCGGTTTGGCAGCCCTCGCTCCTTTCCTGATTAGCAATTTAATGATCGATTCAATAATGTATTGCGAACCATGACACGATATTTCCACTACGTTTTCGCGCGTGTACGACCGTGGTGCAATGAATAACGAAACCAGTACTTCATCCAGCATCACATCTCCATCCATAATATGCCCGAAATGGATGGTGTGCGACTCCTGTTTGGTCAGCTCCTTGCCCTTAAAAACACTTTGCGCAATGGTAATAGCATCCGGACCTGAAAGGCGGATAATTCCGATGGCTCCGCTTCCGGCTGGGGTGGCAAGGGCGACTATTGTTTCGTCATTGGTCATTTCGCTGTGCTGTCATTAGTCATTGAGTTACTTACTCAAGGCTGCAAAGGTCGTGATTTTACTGATTATGTAATGCCATCTTTTTGCAAGAAGCATTCGGCCAAAAATGATAACTTGCGGGTATAATTATGGTAACTTTTTTTGAAGCATCGCTGGAGACCGTCTCCGTACATCATATTGGCAATCAGTCGCAAGATGAGTTTTATTCATTGTCGGATAAACCAATTGAGCTAAAAGACGACATTATTCGCAACCTGTTAACACAGTATTTTTTGAAGCCATTTGAGAAAGCGAACGAAGTTTATCACTTTATGCACAGCAGCGCCGACCTGAATCTGAATGAAGTTTATCACTTTGCCGAAGATGCATTTGAGGATGAAAGTAAGTTTCATGAGGCTTCCCAGCAGATCGCAAAGCACCTATATAATGTCACCAATCACCCCAATATCAAACCAGGCGAGCTCTACGTCGCTTACTTTAAACAGGTGCAGATAGAGGGTGAATTACTTGACGCTATCGGCATTTTCAAGTCGGAGAATAAGGAAACCTACCTGAAGGTTTATCCGCAGGCTGATGGCTTCAATATCGATTACGAAGAAAACGCCATCAATATCAACAAATTGGATAAGGGTGCACTGATATTCAACACGGCAAAGGAGCTTGGCTATAAGGTTGTGGTGATTGACAGTACCAACCGCGGACAGGATACCGTGTACTGGAAGGATGAATTTTTACAGCTAAAAATACGCAACGACAGTTTTAACCAAACCAATAATACGCTGGGTGTCTATAAAAACTTCATCACACAAAAGCTGGATGATGAGTTTGAGATCAGCAAGGCGGATAAAATAGACCTGCTGAATAAATCCATCAAATATTTTAAGGAAAAGGAAACTTTCGACCTGGAAGAGTTTGGCAACGAAGTGATTGGTAACGACAAGGCTTTTGAATCGTTCAAGACCTTTAAAAGCCAATACGAGCAGGAATTTGAAACGCCTATTGCCGATACCTTCGAGATATCATCCAATGCCGTGAAAAAGCAGCAGCGGGTTTATAAAAGCGTATTAAAGCTCGACAGGAACTTCCATATCTATATTCATGGCGATAAGGAATTGATAGAAAAGGGTTATGATGATGATAAGCACATGAATTATTATAAGGTCTATTTTAAAGAGGAACAATAAGCATCGAAATTGATATTCTATTAACTTAGATCAATGAAAGAATCATTTGGAAAAACAATTAGGCTGTTCTTAGTCGAAGGTTCGACTAATGGTTTAATTTCTGCCGAGTTGTCTAATTGGACCGGAAAAGCATTCAAAATTCCACGTATTCAAGTCAAAGATTATATACAACGTGAAGAATTTAAAAACCCCGGCATCTATATATTGTTGGGAAAAAATGATAAAAATGATGATGCCGCTTATATTGGTGAAGGAGAACCTGTAATTGATCGTATTAAAGATCACTTAAGCAAGAAAGATTTTTGGAATGAAGTAATACTATTTGTTAGTAAAGACAAATATTTAAATAAAGCGAGTATAAAATATTTAGAAAATAGATTACATACTATTGGAAATACTGCAAATAGATATTTTATTTATAATAACAATACCCCAACTATGTCTGGAGTTTCTGAAGCGGAGCAAGCAGAATTAGAAGAGTTTTTATCTAACATAAAATTGCTAACCTCTACTCTAGGTCATAAAATTTTTGAAAATATAACCGAAACATTAGAAAAAAAGATCTCCGATAATATATTGTTTTTTTGTAAAAATAATTCAGGTGCGGTAGCGCAAGGTAGTCCTTCAACAGAAGGTTTTATAGTATTTGAGAATAGTTATTTTATGAAAGATTATCAACCATCTTTAACAGAAAGCATACGAAATGAAAGAGCTAAGATGTTAATTGATGGCACGTTAACAGACGAAGGAACTGTATTTAGGTTAACGAAACCTTATACTTTCACATCATCATCAAGGGCGGCTGCGATGATTCTTGGCAGGTCAGCTACCGGACCAGGAGAATGGACAACTGAAAGAGGAATTTCTCTCAAAAAAATAGAATCTCAAGCAAATAATTAAATTCATTTTTCATCATAAGCTAATCGCATATACTCCCGCACCTCATCATTTACATCGTCCTTATTCAGCATCCTGAAATGATGGTTATATTGCTTGTTATCACCCGGCACCTGCGCTATTTTCCGGAAGCACAAGTTATCATGATAGGGCTGTTTGAACGGGAATACCACATGCAAAAAACTTTTACCGAACTGCGTTACCCATGCAATGCGTTTATGCCCGTTGGAGACACCGATCATAGTTTTAGCAGGATGCAGCGTTATTTGTGCTGCCCCGGCAAATTCATTTAAAAAATGGTCAAACAAAGCCAGCGATGTTTCTGACTTGCCGTTGAGAAATGCCGAAAGCGCATTGGGATCGTCGGTATTATAGTTCATTGCTACCAAATATAGCCAATCAAGTGCAATCACTTATCAAATCGGCATAGTCCTCTGCTAAAACTTTTCCTCTATTCCTAAAGCAAACAAAGCGAAATCGTATTTAACGGGATCAGCCGGGTCGAATTGGCGCAGGCGTTCGGTCAGTTCTATTGCAGTTTGCCAGTCGGTTTGTTTACGGGTAATGAGATTGAGTTTGCGAGCTACGCGGTCAACGTGCAGATCGCAGGGCATAATGAGGTCCGCCGGTTTTAGGTTGTTCCAGATGCCAAAATCTACGCCGCAGTCATCTTTACGCACCATCCAGCGCAGGAACATGTTCAGGCGTTTGCAGGTTGATTTTTGCGATGGAGAGGAAACGTGCTTTTGGGTACGATGAGGATAATCGGGAAGTGAGAAAAAATAAGTGCGAAAATGATTTAAAGCAGCTTCAGCCCCCCAGCCCCCTGAAGGGGGAGTAATTTGAGATGCGGAGTGAGGCGCAAAAGCCGACTCCAGTGACTCGTATTTTTCATAATGATACCTGAAGAACGAGATGAAATACAGCGTATCGACATCATTAAAGGTTCGGTGCTTAAAGCTAAGCAGCTTTTTTAAGTCGGGCTCGGTATGATTGATAATAAAATCATAAGGTGCGCCATCCATCAGGCTGATGAGTTCCTTACATTTATTGATAATGGTAACGCGTTGTCCCCAGGCTAATGTAGCGGCCCAAAAGCCCATGATCTCGATATCCTGCTTTTTGGTGAACAGGTGCGGAATGCTTACCGGGTCATTCTTTATAAAATCAGGCCGGTTGTATTGGTCGACTTTGGAATCGAGGAAGGCTTTGAGGTCGGTGATCTCCATTTGTTTTAAGTAGCAATTGCAGTAGCAGTAGCAGCTAAAGAGTGCCACTGCTACTGCAACTCCAACTTATGAAAGCGCTTGCGCCAAATCCTCCAGCAAATCATCAATATCTTCCACCCCTACGCTTAAACGCAGCAGGCTGTCAACCACGCCTACCTTTTCGCGTACTTCTTTTGGGATAGAACCATGCGTCATGGTAGCAGGGTGGTTTATGAGCGATTCTACGCCACCCAGCGATTCGGCAAGGGTAAACACCTTAAAGGATGAGGCCACCTTGAAAGTATCTTCAAGCGTTGCGTCTTTTATGGTTACCGAGATCATACCGCCAAAGTCGCGCATCTGCTTAGCAGCAACTGCATGGTTCGGATGATCCTCAAAACCGGGCCAGTAGATCTTATCGATCTTTGGATGTGCTTTCAGGAATTCAGCCACTTTACGACCGTTCTCGCAATGTGCTTTCATGCGCAGGTGCAGTGTTTTTATACCGCGCAGTACTAAAAAGCTGTCCATGGGGCCGGGTGTAGCGCCGCAGGCATTATAGATGAACCATAACTTTTTATAGATTTCCTCGTCGTTCAGCATCAAAGCACCCATTACCACATCCGAGTGGCCGCCAATGTATTTGGTAACGGAATGCATTACAATATCAGCCCCCAGATCGATAGGATTTTGCAGATATGGCGATGCGAAGGTGTTATCCACAACCAGTTTCAGGTTGTTCGCCTTGCTGATCTTTGCTACGGCCTCAATATCTACCACCTGCATGGTTGGGTTGGTTGGTGTTTCCACCCAGATCAGCTTGGTATTACTGTTAATGTAGTTGGCAATATTATTAGGATCAGTAAGATCGATAAAGTGAAATTTGATTCCGTAATTGGCGAATATCTTGGTAAAGATACGGTACGAGCCGCCATACAAGTCGTTCCCGGTAATTACTTCATCACCAAGCAACAGCAGTTTCATCACTGCGTCTGTTGCCCCCATACCGCTTGAGAAAGCCAGTGCATAGTTGGCATTTTCCAAGGCTGCCAAACAGCCTTCCAGCGCCTTACGCGTAGGGTTAGTACCGCGTGAATATTCATATCCCTGATTATCGCCCGGTGCTTTTTGCCAGTAGGTTGATGTCTGGTATATCGGCGTCATCACCGCGCCGGTGCTTGGATCGGGCTCCTGCCCTGCGTGTATAGCTTTAGTTGCGAATTTCATGCCCCCTAACCCCCTAAAGGGGGAATTTTGTTTTTAATGGTTAAAAAATATATCATCTTACCCTCCCCCTTCAGGGGGCCGGGGGGCTTAGTATGCCCTTGCAAACAGTACCCGCTGATTCGACGGTTTACCCGTTAAGATACACTTTCCCTCTTCCTGCGGATTGTTCAAAGGTATGCAACGGATTGTCGCTTTAGTTTCATCTTTTATTTTCTGCTCAGTTTCGGCAGTGCCATCCCAGTGGGCAGAGAGGAAACCCGGCTTTTCATCCAGCAAGCGTTTAAATTCTTCATAATCATCAACTTTGGTAATGTTGTCGTTTCTGAAGTCGAGCGCTTTTTTATAGATGTTTTGCTGTATCTCTTCCAACAGGTTCTCAATCGTTACTGCTAAACCTTCCTGGCTTACGGTTTCCTTTGTTTTGGTATCGCGACGGGCCAATTCTACCGTACCGTTCTGCATATCGCGGCTGCCGATGGCAACGCGCAGCGGAACGCCCTTCAATTCATATTCTGCAAATTTTGCACCAGGGCGATGGGTATCGCGCTTGTCGTATTTCACCGAGATATTTTTAGACTTGAGCTCTTTTGAAAGCGCATCAGCAAATTTGGTAATGTTCTCCAGCTCTTCGTCGTGTTTGTATATCGGCACCACCACCACCTGTATAGGCGCCAGCTTTGGCGGCAATACCAATCCTGCGTCATCTGAATGCGCCATGATGAGCGCGCCGATCAAACGGGTTGAAACGCCCCATGAGGTTGCCCAAACGTAATCGAGTTTATTATCTCTTCCTGTAAACTTTACATCGAACGCCTTGGCAAAGTTCTGCCCCAGGAAGTGCGATGTACCGGCCTGTAGCGCTTTACCATCCTGCATTAATGCTTCAATACAGTAAGTATCCAGCGCGCCGGCAAAGCGTTCGTTTGGTGTTTTGCGGCCCTTTACCACAGGCAGCGCCAGCCAGTTTTCGGCAAAATCGGCATATACATCCAGCATCTGCTCGGTTTCGGCAATGGCTTCATCGGCAGTGGCATGGGCGGTATGGCCCTCTTGCCACAGGAACTCGCTGGTACGCAAAAAAAGGCGCGTACGCATTTCCCAGCGCATTACGTTGGCCCATTGGTTCACCAGAATAGGCAGGTCACGGTAAGATTGTATCCAGCCTTTGTAGGTATTCCAGATAATGGTTTCGGAAGTCGGACGGATGATCAGCTCTTCTTCCAGCTTTGCTTCCTCATCTACAATGATTTGTCCGCTCTCGTCATTTTTCAAACGATAATGGGTAACCACGGCACATTCTTTAGCAAAGCCCTCTACGTGGCTTGCTTCCTTGCTAAAAAATGATTTGGGGATCAGCAGCGGGAAATAGGCATTGCTATGACCGGTGTCTTTAAACATCTTGTCGAGCACACCCTGCATTTTCTCCCAGATGGAATAGCCGTATGGTTTGATGATCATACAGCCACGCACCGGCGAATATTCGGCCATATCGGCTTTTATCACCAGGTCGTTATACCATTGCGAATAATCTTCTTCTTTGCTGATAACTCCTTTATTACTCATTACTGTTACTGATAGTATAAAATTTAATAGCCTGCTCTTTTACGCAGATGCCAAAATTATAAATTTTACCCGTATAGCCATGCTTTTTTGCTATGAAAAAGACGGCAATTGCACTTGAAAGGCAGCAAGTAAACGATTTATTATCTCAGGATAATTTGATAGATTTATGAGAAATTCGTTCTTATATCTTTATAAACCTAACTTAAGCTTTATTGCATGATAAAAGTAATTAACAAAGCATATCTTTTATTGATATGCTTATCCTTATCCATTTTAATTGCGTCTGCGCAAAAATCAACTTTTACAAATAATTACAAAATGTTCGCACTCAACTATGGGATGGGTGGATCATACAATATGGATGGCAGTGGTATAACTTATATAATTGTTAACACATATCTGGTAAACAACTCAAACGATACATTATGCTATTGGGGAAGTGATTGTCATCAAACACAGTTTTTCAGTATTTCAAAAAATCCATATTTATATTTAAAGGATATGGATTGCAAAAAAGAAACTTTTGTAAAATGTGTTCTCCCACCCCATCGTTCAGTAGAAATTAAAGTTTTACTATCCAAAAAGAAAGAACTCGATACTATTATTCCTCTAAACATTACTATGAAACTTTTCAAATGGAGGAATAATTCACTTCGGCCAAATAATGATGATCTTATCTCCACATTATCTGATAATTTAACCCTAAAATTTGATAAGAGACATAACTCTTTTTCAGGCAAACATGATTTTGAAATAAAAACCCAAAAAGATAAAATCATCCCCCCTGACGTTAATCTTTATTTACTCACGGATAACGACAGAAAACTATACACCTTAACAGTCGATCAAAAAAAAATATTAGCCCCGCGTGATACCGTAAACTGGAGCAAAAAAAAGGTTATGATTTTCAAAGTGCCCGTAACATTGCATAATAACAGCAATAATACGCTCAGATTTTTAACGATGACATGCTCATGGTTCGAAGATTTTAGCTTCAATATAAAAAACATTCAAATGTATGACTGGGCATGTGAATCAAATTTCTCTATACCTGAAGAAATACCACCACATGGGAGTTTCACAAGGCAATTATCGGTATGCTTCTACCCTAATCAGATCAAAGAAGGCACAAAACTTAGAATTGCGATGAGTTTAACTATTCCCCAAGGCAAACATTTAGACTTTGATTTATACCCATTTCGTACAAGTAGATTTAATCAAATTTGGACCAATGAAATAGTGATACCATAAAACAAGCAGAGACGCAATGTATTGCGTCTCTACAAATTCTTTTCCTTTCCCCTACTTCATATCCCACTTAAATTTTCTCACACCAATCACCAGGAAAACCACGATGTAGCCTATTGTTATCAGCAAAGCATTAGTTGCGTTCGCATCCCATGTATCGGGCGCCATGCCTGCAGCCGTTACGGTATTAATGGTGCTATAAGGCGTCAGGTGAAACAGGTTTGAATATTCAGGTGGCAGTTTTTTCATCTTATCATAAAGGCTGATAATCATACCTGAAACAGCCAGAATAATAAATACAAAACGCGAGGTTGAATTAACCGTATCCGGGTTTTTGATCAATGCCACTATCAGCTGACCTACAGAAAGGTAAAATGCCGCGCCAATTATAGATGTGAATATTGTCACCACATATCCACTCATGCTCAAACTGATATGATCGAAATTGTAACCAACCACGAATATCGCGAGAGTGATGATCACGATCATAATTAGCTGAACCAGTAACCTGCTGCACATA
Source organism: Mucilaginibacter sp. (assembly GCA_051953515.1). GTDB lineage: Bacteria > Bacteroidota > Bacteroidia > Sphingobacteriales > Sphingobacteriaceae > Mucilaginibacter. The sequence goes on along the minus strand of JBQCIS010000371.1, from coordinate 7,272 downwards.
ATGGCCCAGGTTGGTATCGGCGCTACACGCAATCTTTGAAACACCCCTTTATCGCGGTCGCGGGCTATGGTATTGGAATAACCCATTAACCCAAGCGCTACCAGCCCATAGCTTAACGCGTTTGATAATACCCAGGCGCCGCCAGCGGTTTTTACCAGGTCTTTCCATATCACCACCATCATTACCGGTATAAGCAATGAAATGACCAAGCCTCGCCTGTTACGCCATTGCGTAGTAATATCGGCCCTGAATAAAGTTTTAAATACGATTGATATTTTAGGTACTACTGTTGCCATATTTTATTTTTATGCACGAACGGTCCGGCCGGTCAGTGCGATGAATACATCTTCTAAGGTTATCTTGCCCCTGCGCGATACAGCGATCACTTCCGGGTCATTCTTATATTTTTCGATGATAGCTGCGGGTGTATCAATGAGGATCATCCGGCCGTGGTCGATAATACCTATACGGTCGCATACGGATTCTGCTTCCTCCATTGAATGCGTGGTGAGTACTATACCGTGCCCCTTTTCGCGAACGGCTTCAATACGCTCCCACAACTGGCGGCGCGATTGCGGATCAAGGCCGGTGGTAGGTTCGTCTAATAACACCAATCGCGGATTATGTATGGTAGCGATAAACAATGACACCCGCTGCTGCTGCCCGCCTGACAGTTGCCCAAACTTCTTACTAACAGCATCTTCCAGCTTAATCTCTCGTAATATTTCATCAATCCGCTGGTTATTGAGCGGCACGCCGTATACTCCGGCATAAAGCTGCAGAATCTCCGGTACGCGCAGTTCAGGCTGAAAACTGGTTGATTGCAGCTGCACGCCCATTGCGGCGCGGGCGTATAATGGCTTTGTCTTTGCATCATAACCGTCAACCATAATGGTGCCCGACTGAAATTTCACCAAGCCCTCTATAGCGCTCAGCGTGCTGGTTTTACCTGCTCCGTTAGGGCCAAGCAGGCCGAATATTTCGCCATTGCGAACGTCGAAGGATACATCCTGCACCGCTACGGTACTACCGTAACTTACGCTTAGCCCTTCAACCTTTAATATATTATCTTCTTTTGTCATTCACGATGCTTTTTAGCATTAGAGACGGCACACATCCAAATATTACACCGCCGGTTAACAAATTTAATCTTGTAATGCAATTAACGAAGATTTATTACCTTAGCAGCTACACCAGCAACTGGTTTTCCGCTTGTTCAGTGCCGTTCCACCTGCTCCCAAAATAAAAAACTTATTAAAGGTTAGCAGGTTATTAATTTAGCATGATTAACCAAAATAAAGATATTGAGTGGGAAGCTTTTATTATCCTGTTAGCCATTAATGTGGCTATCGGTGTAGTAACGTCATTTTTCACAAGTCCGGAAATACATAACTGGTATGCATTCCTGCAAAAGCCATCATTCACCCCGCCATCATGGGTATTTGCTCCCGTATGGAGCATCATTTATGTACTGATTGCTTACGCCGCTTATCGTGTATGGCGGCACAGGAACGACGGCGCCGAGTTTACAGGGGCAACGCTGCTTTACATCACCCAACTGGTACTGAATTTTGTTTGGCCTATTGTTTTTTTCGGCATGCATCAGTTATTCTGGGCCTTGGTGGTGATACTCGCGCTTTTGGTAAGCATCATTCTCACCATGGTGTGGTTCAGCCGTTTCAGTCGCACGGGTGCATGGTTATTACTTCCTTATGCGCTATGGGTTAGCTTTGCATCGTTACTAAATCTCAATATTTATTTACTTAACCGATAGTAAGTTGTAATTTTAGTTGCTGTTTGTCTGACAATAGACTATCGTATGAAAAAATTATTATTACTTTTTAGCCTGCTTATACCGGTATGGTGCCTTGCTGCCACCCAATACGATAATGCAGTTCTCAACCACTTTATTGTAAAGGAAAATCCGTTTGCACAAAACGAAGTTGCTATTGTAGCGGTGGATTCGTTAAACAACACGAAATCAGACCTAAATGGCCACTATCTGTTCACCATAAATGGGTTCGACGATACCCTGACCTTCCAAAAAGGTGTTGCTTTTTACAATCATAAGATAGACCGCTCCAGCTTTATCTATGCCCGCCATGAAAATGCGACAGGCACACACAGCATGCTTTACTATATTTATGTAAGCGATAAGTTGATACCCGTGCATATCAGCTGGGTAGTACTGATAGCCACACCAATAGTACTGGTGCTACTGGGCTATTTGTTCAGAAAGTTTATTATCATAGCGGTGATCATTTTCCTCATTTTCATTTACTTTAATTATCATGCGGGATTGAGTATCGGCACGTTCTTCCAGAGTGTGGTGGATGGGTTGAAGAATCTGGTGTGACCGCAGAGATCAGAGATTGGAAGTTAGAGATTAGTAAAACTACATTATATACTCGTTTGAGAGGAGTGCTTAAAGTTATCGGGCGCTTGCAACTAATCAAAGTAGAAAAATCTTCCTTCAACTAACTCGATACCCTAAAACGGCATTCCGATACCAAAGTTCAGCTGCAAGAAGTTGTAGGAAGCATTATTGGTTTGCTCGTAGGCGCGTTTAAATGGCCCGTTTTTAAATAATTCGTTAAAGTGATTGATGAGCACCCACTGATCCGCCCCTTGGAATTCGGGATCTTTAAATTTGAAGGCCGCATCAAACCTGAATACAAAAAACGTAAGGTCGAACCGCAATCCCGTACCTATACCAATAGCTGTTGACTGCCACAGGTTGTTCAATTTAAACTGACCGTTGGGATTTTCCACGTTAGTGCCAAGCTCTACGGTACTTTGCTGTACCTGTTTATTCAGTCGCCAGATGTTGCCTGCATCAATAAATACCGCACCGCGCAATATCGAACCAAAGAAATCATTCACCAGCTTGTACCTGAACTCGGTATTGGTCATGATCTTTACTTCGCCAAACTGGTCGATATATTGCAGCAGCGACCGCAGGGAATCTGCCGCGGGGCCTTGCCCGTAACTTGCGCGATTAAACTGCCCGGGGCCAAGGGTACGCGGCAGCCAGGCACGCATATCGTTAGATCCACCCGCATAAAACTCCTTTTCAAATATCAGCTGATTGCTGTTACCGTAAGGAATACCAATACCTGGATTAATGCGGAACACGAACTGTCTTTCACCCCCCAGACTTTTATAAAAGCGCAAATCGGCTTCGAATTTGGCATATTGATAAAATGGATAGCCTAACAGCGTGCGTTCGCCTGAAGCGTCCTTTGGTGTATTAAAAACGGTAGCAGCAGCATTAAGCAGGTTGCCACCTATATCAATATTTCCCCTGAAATAAGTAAAGTTACGGTAAGTGTTCAGCTTATTGGCATTCAGCACGTAACTATACTGACTGCCGGTAGTAAATACCGTACGGCCAATTAAATACAGATACGAGCCATACTTACTTGCACGCAGCAATGAATCGGCATCACGGTCTATTGTTCCTCTTGAGAATTGGATTGATATAGGCGTAACGATATGTTCTTTATCAGGTGTTTCGTAAAAATCGTATGTAAGCGTATTGATAGAACTTTCGCGCTGCACCAGCCCTTTCTGATAGAACAAAGTAAAGTTGGTGGCAAACGTAGTATGTGGTATACCATATTTACCCGGCTGTGAGAAATTAAACGGCGATATAATGCGCGGATAAGTGAGGTTTAAACCCACGTCAATATCCTGGTTCTCAATAGCGCCGGGGGTAACGGGGTTATGCTGATTATCGAAAAGGATATTGTCGCTCAGCTTAAACTGGAAAATGGCTGCGCTTTTAAAAATATTACGTTCGGTAAAAGTATTGCCAATATTATAGCCATATTGTCCGCCATTAAAAAGAAATTCGCCTTCTATACGGTCTGACATGCGTTTGAGCGGCACAATATCGATCTTTGAATTGAGGCGGTTACTACTATCAGCCAATTTGGTGTAAACAGGGTTAGGCACATTCCTGAAAAGATTCAACTCGGACAATCGCGATGTGGTTAGCGTCTGGTTATCGATATTATATAGTTGCCCCTTACGCTGAAAATCATAATCAATGACCGTACGCGGTTTAAACCGGTGCGAGAAATCAACAAACCTGAATTGCGAATCAACCTGTATGGTATCGGCTTTACCGGGTGTACGCCCGTGGCTATCAGAAATGGTAATGAGCGTGTTGTTTAAATGATAAACCGGGTGAGCCGATTTACCAACCGGATTGGTTACTACCATCTTTACATCCACCACACTTTTATTAAAAGTGGAATCGTACTCAAAAGTTACATACTGGCGGTAAAAATCGTAATATCCGTTGCGCTTCATCAGCAGGTAAAAGGCATCCCTATCTGCGGCGAGGGAATCCAGATCGAACCGGTTACCAGTTGAAACGTTAGCAAAAACGCCCTTGTTTGTATTGTAAAGGCCTTCAATGCGTTTATCCAATATGCTATCCCTAAACGTTCGTACACGGAACATCGGGCCTTCCACCGTATTGAATATCAGCTGCGCCTTTTTCTTTTTAATAATGATGGTATCCGTCACCTTCGCCTTCAGGTAGCCTTTGTTCTGGATATATTTTTCTATTTGCTGGCGCGAAAATTCAACCAGGCTACTGTCAAGTATGGCAGGCGGTTCGCCTACGTCTTTCTTGCCGTTTTTACTGAACCAGTAATAAAACTGAAGGTTGATTACATTGTTCGGCTGTTGCTCCTTGTCTACATAGTTCACTGCATTATCGGCAAACTCGTCATCCATACCGTTGATAGTGATTTTGCGTACTAATGCCTGCCCCGGTTTTAACTTGCGGGTTAAACTACAACCGGTAACGGTAAAAACAACGAGAATACTTAATATTGCAAGGCGGAAATTTATAATGGTACCGTATGCTTTCAAAATCTCAGGTCAGTTTTTTAAAATCCTTACAACAAAAAAAGTTTCGCAGCGAGCATGGTGTGTTTTTGGTTGAAGGGCACAAATCGGTTAATGAATTCATCGATTCGGACTATCAAATTGAAACCGTTTACCATACTAATAACTTCGAGCCAAATTTGCTCAAATTATCCCGAAAAATAAACTTTCAGGGAATTTCATCGAACGATCTTGAAAAGATCAGCTCGCTTAAAACACCACAGGATGTTGTGGCGCAGATAAAAATACCCATCTGGCCTACGCTCAATAACACCATGCTGCAAAAAAAGTTTTCCATCGTTTTGGATGGGGTGCAGGATCCGGGCAATATGGGCACCATCATCCGTACGGCAGATTGGTTCGGCATTAAAAATATTATTTGTTCAGCCGATACGGTTGACGTTTACAACCCTAAAGTAGTGCAGGCAACTATGGGTTCGCTGTCGCGGATTAATGTACATTACGCTGATCTTGAGACATTTTTAGCCCAAATAAAACTTCCAATTTTTGGTGCTTTACTTGATGGCAGCAATATTTACGCCACCGATTTTGGCAGCGAGGGGCTGATTGTTATGGGCAACGAAGGCAACGGTATAAGGCCCGGAATAAAGAAATTAATACCACATGCCGTAACCATTCCACGCTTCGGAAAAGCTGAATCTCTGAACGTTGGCATAGCCACTGCAATTTTTTGTTCAGAAATCAGTCGGAAAACCTTCAAATAAAGTTGTCATACAATAAATAATTGCTATTTTTGCAGCCTTGTAAAAAATGGTCGGGTGGCCGAGTGGCTAGGCAGAGGTCTGCAAAACCTTCTACAGCGGTTCGAATCCGCTCTCGACCTCAGGGTTAAAAACATAAAAATTAAGATCATGGGTGTTACTCGTTTAAAAAGAAAAGACAGAAGAAATAAAACCGTATCGAGGCTTGAGGTACAGTTCCTGAAAAATGCGACCAACCTGCAACCAGGCAGCCGCTCACAGGAGCCTAAACACAGCCAGCTTGCTAAAAACAACGAAGTTTTAGCAAAAATAGAAGGTAAATAATTTACCTGCCGAAGTTCAGACTTAAAGAACTTTTTTATTACGGTAATTAAAATATTAAATCCTGTTGGAATAATCCGGCGGGATTTTTTTATTGTCTGAACCTTAATTCGTTGGATTAAAGTATTTACATGATGATTTTGCAGAGACGTAATACAGCGTCTCTTTGGAGGGGCTACCTGTCCACCTCTCCCAATACAAAGTCGATAGATCCCACAATAGCGATCAGGTCAGCTATCATTATACCTTTGGCCATTTCGGGCAGTACGGAAAGATTGCAGAAACTTGGCCCGCGCGATTTTACACGAAAAGGTATCTCAGTATCGAATAGTTTATCGCTGCCATCCTTTAGCTTTTCTTTTTTCTGCTGATGGATAAAATAGAAGCCCAATTCCCCTTTAGGGGCTTCGCTGCGTACATAATAGTCCTGTGGTTTTGGAGTGAGTTTGCGCGGAAGTTTGGCGCGCGGGTCAAAATCAGGGGTACGTTTTAATTCTTTTTGCAGGCGGTCAAGGCATTGCTCAACAATCCTAAGGGATTGTTCAATCTCATCCACACGCACTTTATACCTGTCCCAGCAATCGCCTACGGCGCCCATTTCGCCTTTGCCAACAGGGATATCAAAATCGATCTCGGGATAAACGGAATAGTTATCAATCCTGCGCAAATCCCACTTCAAACCCGAGCCGCGCAGCATTGGACCAGAACAGCCATAATTGATAGCCACATCAAGCGGCAAAACGCCCACGTTAGCCGTACGGTCGATAAACACCTTATTGTCAGTAAGCAGGCCGTTCAGTTCACCCATCTTGGGTTTAAAGTAGTCAACAAACTCGCGGCAGCGTTCTTCAAAGCCTACGGGTAAGTCGTAAAACAAGCCGCCTACCCAAATGTAGTTATACAACATGCGCGAGCCGGATGCCCATTCCAGCATTCCCATAATATGTTCCCTGTCGCGGAAACACCACAGGAAAGGTGTAAACGCACCGATATCGATACCATAAGTACCGATAGCGATGAGGTGCGATGCAATACGGTTCAGCTCGCAAACCAGCACGCGGATATATTCAATACGTTTCGGGATATCCTTATCAATGCCGAGCATTCGCTCAACACCCATCACCCATGCGTGACTGTTGTTCATGGATGCGAGGTAGTCCATCCTGTCGGTAAACGGAATAGTTTGCTGATAAGTAAGCGACTCGGCATGTTTTTCAAAACAACGGTGCAAATAGCCAATATGCGGGATCACTTCCTTCACTATCTCACCATCGGTGATCAGTTCCAACCTGAGAACCCCGTGAGTTGACGGGTGCTGCGGGCCCAT
>JBQCIS010000370.1:0-8261 GCA_051953515.1 Mucilaginibacter sp. | reverse complement strand
ATAAATACCTATGGTTACAAAAAGAGTCATGCCAACCGTATAAACGTATTTAATCAGCACATCTTCATGCAGTGGTGTGAGGTAATAAACCAGTATCACAATAACGGTTTGATGCAGGATATAGAACGGGTAAACCGCCTGGTTCAGATAGTTCAATATGTTAAGTTTTTTATTCAGGTAGTGCTTGCCATAGCCGATAAATGCCAGTACCCATGCCCAGCCTACAATGGCTTTTAGCGAATAAAAAGCATAAAACATTAACATTCCGTGAAATGGCCAGCGCTCATGAGCCGGCTCAATTTTATTCCAGCGCAAAATATCCAGCAGTATGAAGGCTAAAAAGCCTATTGTGAGCGCAAAGCGCCGGTTCCGTTCTAAACTGTCCATTAATTTAGGTTGGGTGATGCAGATAAAGCCCCCCAGCACAAATAGCAGCCAGTACACAAAATATGGCAGGTCATGCACCAGGTTGTTGTTTTCGGGGCCGTTATTTACCGCCAACGCGTACCAAAGTATTCCCGGTAACATCAACAGGTATATCCATTTGCCTTCGGCCAAAGCAGCCAGTTTGTTCTTAAATCCTGCACTTTTTGCCGATGCCATCCAGGCAAAGGCCGGCGCGAAAATAATATCGTACAAAAACAGGTAAGCAATAAACCAAAGGTGATGCCAGCTGAAACTGCCTTTAGGATACGGCACAAAATTGAAAACGGTTTTATAAAACGCCCAATAACTGCCCTGGTAGCCATTGTTCAACCGCTCCATGTAAATCTGCGGCGGCACAATAATGAACATGCCTACCACCAGCGGTATAAACAACCTGCGAAAACGCAAACCGATAAAACCCCAGCTGCTGCGCCGCTGCATCATATAATAACTTACCGTGCCGGAAATAAAAAACAGCAGCGGCATACGGATAAGATGCAGGAAAAAGTTCGATTCCATCAGCAAATAGCTGGTGTCGTGGTTTTTAATGTGCCATCCGTCTTCAGCTACATAAGGCATAGCCGAGTGGAACAGCAATACCCCGAATATGGAGATTATACGGAGCCAGTCGAGATAGGTTTGACGTTGTGTGGTTTCCATGGTTCGTTCATTTTTTATGTAAAGGAACCATGCGGGATTGTGCGATAGAAAATTTTTTGACCAGCGGACGGATTTCTGTGACGAGTGGTTAGAATTTGGTTTCTTACCATCTCTGTGGCCAATAATGCTAACAAAAAACTTTTCACCCTAAACAAAAAGGCATTTATTACCTTTATATAGAAAATCGACAACCTAAAAAATGCCGACAAACTCCGAACCCGGGACTACCCGCCGCCGAAAATTCTGGATGTATTTAACTTTGCTTGGCCCCGGCCTCACCACCGGCGCTGCGGATGATGACCCATCGGGTATTGCCACCTACTCCCAAACCGGGGCGCAATTCGGCTATGGCCAATTGTGGACGGCCCTGTACATGCTCCCTTTTATGATGGCTGTACAGGAGGCATGCGCCCGCATTGGTTTAGTGACCGGCAAAGGCATTGCCGCGGTTGTAAAAGAAAATTACAGCAAAAAAGTACTTTATGCGGTAGTTGGGTTGGTTGTTATAGCCAACACTATAAATATTGGCGCAGATATTGGCGCCATGGCATCAGCTGCGGAGCTGCTTATTCCTGTGCCGTTTGTGGTGCTTACATTGGTATTTGCCGCTATTATACTCCTGCTCGAAATATATACCAGTTATAAAGTATATGCCAAAATACTTAAGTGGCTTGCTCTGGCTTTGCTGGCCTACCCTATTACCGTTTTTATCGTACACCAGCCATGGCCTACTGTATTAAAAGCCACAATAATGCCTCATTTCGAGTTCAGCTTTGCATTTCTATTCATCATCACCGGTGTTTTGGGCACTACTATTTCGCCGTACATGTTCTTTTGGGAAGCATCGCAGGAGGTTGAGGAACAAAAAGAAAACAACCGGATAAAAGCTGACGGCCGCTCGCTTATAAGCTGGCAACGCATTCGCCACATGCGCCTTGATAATAACGCAGGCATGCTCATATCCGAGATCACCACCTGGTGCATTATGCTGGTGGCTGCAACGGTTCTGCACAACAGTGGTGTAAAAAATGTTAATACCGCAGCAGATGCCGCCAAAGCGCTTGAACCATTGGTACACACTTTCCCCGATGCCGGCTTCCTCGCTAAACTGATTTTTGCTACAGGCATTATAGGCCTCGGATTATTAGCCGTGCCGGTACTTTCGGGTTCGGCAGCGTATGCAGTTGCCGAAGCAGCCAATTGGAAAGCCAGCCTGAACTTAAAGCCTAAAAAAGCCCGTGGCTTTTATGCAGTTATTATAGTGGCCACCGTTATTGGCCTGGCTATCAATTTTGTGGGTATCGACCCGGTAAAGGCGCTCATATACGCGGCGGTGCTTAATGGCGTGGCTGCTGTTCCGCTGCTTTTTCTTATTACCCGTATTTCTTCTAATACGGATATTATGGGCGAATACAAAAGCGGTAAGCTATCCAAAGGGTTACTGTGGTTTACTTTTGTTGCGATGGGCGCGGCGGCAATTGCCATGTTTTTCACTATCTGATCCGCACGTATTCCTGTAAAAACAATCAGTTGTTAAGTGTTGTTAGTAAAATAGCACCAACATTTACAGCCATGGGAATTTTACAACATATTGAGCACCAGATATCAGCCCTGAATGATCTGATCAAGATCAATAACGACAGGATAGTGGGGTATGAAAAAGCGCTTGAAGGAACCACTGATGCCGACTTAAAGTCGTTGTTTACAACGTATATTGAACAAAGTAAGCAAAACAAAGACGAACTGATTGATAAACTGCATTTCCTGGGCGGTGACCCGACTACCGGTACAAGTATCGCAGGTAAATTCTATCATGCCTGGATTGACGTACGTGCGAAATTCAGCAAAAAAGACCGGCACTCTATATTGGCCGATTGCGAATATGGCGAAGATGTGGCCAATTCGTCCTACCGGAGCGCGCTCGACGACAAGGAACTGATATGGAAATCGGACGATATAGTGACCATGCTTACGCGGCATTTAAAGGTGTTGAAAGATGCGCACGACAACATCCGCGATTTGAGAGATGCGGCCATTCAGGTGAATATCGATGCAAAAAAGGCAGCAAATGCTGCCAGTAACTAACCAAATTAACTCCATTTATTTACTGCGCTTATATGTTTTTTAATTAAAATTATATAAGCGCATTCTTTTTATCCAAAAGGAAAATTAAATTTACGGCATTATTTATACACATTTACCAACCTGCTTTTAACACGCCATTCTTGTAAAACGGATGAATACCGATGCAAATACTTCACTTCCAGAGGATATATTTCGCGTTATTTTTGAAAAATCACCGGGATCAATATTAGTTAAGGCAAATATCCCGCATTTCACCATTCTGGCGGCCAGCGATAGCTACCTTAAAGTTACCTCATCAACCCGTAACGAAATTGTTGGTAAAGGATTTTTTGAGGCTTTCCCGGACGACGAAGCAACAGAGCATGAGGAAACAGCAGCCCGGAAGGTATTTACGCGGGTAATTGAAACGGGGCAGAAAATTGACGTACCTACCTACAAATACGATATTTACAATCCGGATACCGGCCTGCGCGAACCACATTTCTGGTCGTGTACCAATATCCCGGTAATGGATACGCAAAATAAGATAGCCTACATACTTAATACGGTTACCGACATTACGGAAGAAGTAAAAGCGAAGGAAGATGCCATTGAAAGTGAAAACCGCCTGCGTATGGCTACCGAAGCCACCGGCCTTGCCACATGGGAACTGGACATAGCTACATGGGCCTTCATCTACACCCCGCGCCTGCCCGAAATATTCGGTTACAGTGCTGATGCCAAACCAACACTGGATGATATACGCAGCCATATTTCTGCAGAGGATATGGAACAGATTGTAAAACCGTCGCACTTTGCATCATTTAAAACCGGCGAGCATAAATATGAAATAAAAGTTCAATGGGCTGATGGCTCCATCCACTGGATAAGAACACAGGGGACGGTTGAATTTAATGCCGCCAAACAGCCCCTGCGCCTGATAGGAACAGTGCTGGACATAACCGAAAGCAAGCGTGATGAGATACGCAAAAATGATTTTATAGCCATGGCCAGCCATGAGCTTAAAACGCCGCTTACCTCGTTAAAGGCCTATATCCAATTGCTTGCCCAGAAGCTCGGGAAAACCAACGATCCATTCATTAGCAATGCCCTTAACCGTGCCAATAACCAGGCAAACAAGATGGCGGCCCTTATTTATGGCTTCCTGGACCTTTCGCGACTTGAGTCGGGCAGGCTGCAGGTTAAATTACAGACGTTTGATATCAACAAGCTTATAGCGGATATGATAACTGAAGCCAATATGGTAAATTATAATCACCAGATTGTATTTAAACCACTGGCCTATACACCTGTTAATGCCGACATTGACCGCATTGGGCAGGTAATCAGCAATTTTTTAAGCAATGCCATAAAGTACTCACCCAGCGGCAGCACTATTACTGTTGAGGTAAAAACCATTGATAACGATGTGCAGGTGTCTGTTGCCGATACAGGTATTGGCATAAAACCCAAAGACCAGGAAAAGATTTTTCAGCGCTTTTACAGGGTAGAAAACGAGCAGATTAAAATCATATCGGGTTTTGGCATCGGCTTGTATCTGGCCAGTGAGATCATCCAGCGCCATAAAGGAAAAATATGGGTAGAAAGCTATGAAAACGAAGGTTCTGTTTTCTTTTTCAGCCTGCCTTTAGCTTCTTAAAAACTTTATCAAAGCATAACAATCGCTAATTGATTCCAAAAGGGTTCACTACCTTTTTTAGTTGATATTGAATATGGCTGAAATGGGCGACATTACCGTGTGCTTCCGGCGCCTGAACTAAAAAACCGGCTGCCACGGGCCCGGTAAATACATAACGCAGGCGCCTGGCCATATACCAGGTGCGCCCATCCTGGGAGTAATACAGAATGACCACATCTCCGGCTTTGGCCATTTTTAAAAAAACCTCATCCGTTGGCAGCGCTACCGAATTACTATCATCAGAATATCCGTTAGTTACCACACTCACTATCCTGTGAGCGCCCGTATTATCCCTTTCAAAGCAAAACTTTATCCAGTGCGTACTATCACCTTCCATCATAATACCGCCTGCATTCCATTCATTTGAAAAGGCGTGCTTCACATTTACGGTAAAAATAAAATTGCTGTCTGCCCGGAATAATAATCTTGGCGCGTTATTGGGCAAGTATGTTCCGTACGAATCCCGGTATAAATCGGTTCCGTTTCCGGCCTCAATAGTAAGGCTATCTGCTGTATTAGAAAAACGAACCGGCGCCTTTTCCCAAAACAACGCATGCGGAATAGCGCTTAATGATAACGGTACGGATGTTTGCGCAAAAAGCTGGTACGGAAAAAGGATAACACAAAATAAAAATGCAAGCTTCATTTACGATTGGTTTTAAGTATAAGCACATAGCAAAATAAAGCAGCACATTGAAACAAAAAAGGCACAATTGATAATAAAGAGAGTAAAAATGTTAACCGCGGTATAGTATTAGCCGAGTAAAAATTGAGCACAAAAAAAGCGCCCCACGTTTAGCAGGGCGCTTTTTTTGTAGCATAATTTGTAATTATTGCTGTCTTGAAATCAGCGGAGCAAACTTGCTCTGGTAATCCTTAAACTGCGCCTCCAGCTTATTAGCCAATGCCGTTTCATGTGCATTTTTAGCAAATTCGGCAAAGCCGCCAATAAGTTGTATGCCCACATTCAGATCGCGCATGGTGTAATCGGCGGTACTGTTTTTCTCTTTGTATTCATAATAAAAGAAATCCAGCTGATCGGTCAGGTAACTGTCCACATCCTGAACAATATGATCGGCAACTACATAGTCCTTTATTCCGTAAGCCGCCTGCGCCAGGTAGAATTTACGTGCGGCCACATCAATATACGGATTGAGGTGAGGCAATTCCGTATCATACTTCTGCAGCACTTTACGCGCCGAGTCGAGCTTGTTGTGTTGTACTAAGTCCTGTGTCAGGTCAAGGAAAGTAGTGAGCATTACCGGGTAGAACATGGTGGTCGACTCATGGTCGAGGTATTTAGCAGTAGCGAAATGCCCCCACTTAAATTTGTTCATTACCGCGTTATACATGCTGTCGGTATTTACTTTTTCCATCTGGTCATGCGCCGCGGTATCAACCTTGTACGGAATCAGGCGGTAAGTAAAGCCTTCCTTGTACAGATATGGCTGTAAACCGATCAGGTTTTCAGGACCAACCGTAACCGTAAAGCAGATAGGGCGTTTCCAGTTATTGTGCGCAAGAATATCAAACATTGCCAGGTTATCCTTCATTACATAGTTTGATGAATACTTAAACTTAAGCGTATCGGTTATCCTGCTGCGTTCGCTGACCGGTACTACGTTGTATTTGATCACCGTATCGGCATTGATGGTCATTTTCAGGTTCTTGGTAGGCAGGTAATTGGTAAAGCTGCCATCCTGCAATGGTATTTGGGCTTGTCTATTGTCAGACGAGATGAAATCAAACACGTCCTTCAGTTCAGCATAACCATTTATCGGGTTTGATTTACCTGTAGCCGGGTCATAGATACCATCGTTGTAATAGATCACATCGCGAACGCCATCTTCATACTTTTCAAAAGGCATAGTGATAGGCAGCGGTGCCGATTCGTTCATTTTCTTGGTCATCTGCTTAATGTACCAGTCGCCGGTAAACAAGCTCAGGTTCACGATGCGCACATCCGGCCTTATGCCTTCAACCTCCTGGTCGTACCATAACGAATAGGTATCGTTATCACCATAAGTAAACAATATCGCATTCGGCGGGCACGATATCAGGTAGTTATAAGCCATATCATGCGGGGTGAGCTTGGTTGAACGGTCATGCGCCTTCCATTCTTCGCAACCCATTAAAACCGGCCCGGCCAGCAGGCACACCAATGTAGATGCAATGGCAGCATTTTTTTCTGCCATGAATCTCTTAGCCAGGTCGGCAAGCGCCATAACGCCCAAACCTATCCATATCGCAAACGCATAGAACGAACCTACGTAAGAGTAGTCGCGTTCGCGCGGCTGGATGGACGGCTGGTTAACATATATCACAATGGCAAGACCAGTGAAGAACCATAACAGCAATATCACCAGTGCATCTTTCCTGCGGCGGTTAAAGTGAAATACCATGCCTGCCAAACCTAATATCAGCGGCAGGAAATATAGTGGCGTATACGTTGTGCCGCTCAGCGGATGCTCAGGATCGCCGCCCACAACAGATTTTGGCAGATGCTTGCCGGCGTCCAATACACCGCTGTTCCAGTTTCCGTCAATGCCGTCGGTATTGTTCTGGCCGTCCATATCATTAAAGCGGCCAACATAGTTCCACAGGAAATAGCGCCAGTACATCTGGTACATCTGCCAGCTGAACATAAATTTCAGGTTATCGCCAAATGTCGGCGCCTGCCCATCCGGAATTTTCAGCCAATCGTGGTAAAATTGCGGGTCTGATCCGTCCTGGCTGTAAATACGCGGCAGGATGGTGGTGTGATCGTACTCTAATTTCTGTTTCCTGCCTGCTACTTCGTACTTGGTTTTACCCTTACGGTAGATGGTAGCACCGTCTGTCTGGCCGATCACCTTAGCATCGAAATACGGGCCGAACAATAACGGCGTTTCACCATACTGATCGCGGTTAAGATAGCTGTTCAGGGTAAACGCGTTATCGGGATGGGTGTTATCCAGATCAGGGTCTGCAGCCGCACGGATAGGGATATAGGCGAATGAGCCATAGCCCAGGTAAATGAACGCAACACACAGGAATGCGAGGTTCATTAGCGGTTTTTTAGCGCGGATGCTGTAGATAATACCGCCTACTATAATGGCTATAAGCAGTATAAAGAAAACAATAGCGCCGCTGCCGAAGCCGAAGCCCAATGTGTTTACAAACAACAGAT
Source organism: Mucilaginibacter sp. (assembly GCA_051953515.1). GTDB lineage: Bacteria > Bacteroidota > Bacteroidia > Sphingobacteriales > Sphingobacteriaceae > Mucilaginibacter. Next base: position 243 of record JBQCIS010000370.1, on the reverse strand, counting down.
CAAAGCGTGCTGCGCCAACAATAGTGTACTGCCTGATGCCGTATTGAATAAATACCAAAACCACCAAGCTTACCAGGAAAGCAATGATAGTAGTACCTACGTTTACGTTTTTTGACCGGCGGAAGAATATCACCAGTGATATAGCCGGGATGGTAAGCAGGTTAAGCAGGTGTATACCGATGGATAAACCAATTACATAAGCAATAAAGATGATCCATTTATCAGCTCCGGGCTCATCGGCAT
>JBQCIS010000369.1:0-18499 GCA_051953515.1 Mucilaginibacter sp. | reverse complement strand
GGATATTTTAACGGCAAGGGTAAGCCGGTGGCCTCATCGGGTGGCGCGCATTATGATGGCAAGTGGGATGGCGACAAACAATCCATCAATACCAACTATAAAATTGGGCAAATTACCCTTACCGGCACTACAACTTCCACTTCGCAGCAAACGTTGCCTACAGGCATAAATGATAGTTATAGCAATCAAAACTTTAATGATTACAGTTTCCGTCAAAAGCTCGATCTTACCTACCAGATAAAACTCGATACTGCAACCAATCTGAAAATTTCGCTCAGCGGTACTGATAAAAATTTTCATGTCGTTAATGATTATACAACCGAAACAGACTCGGCCGGCGTAAAGCTTAATGATAACAGGCGTACGGTAGATAATCGTGGAAATGAGCACATATTAGGCGTCAGCGCGTTGTTCACCCATAAATTTAAAAAGGTTGGGCGCACACTATCATGGGCGATAAACGAATCGTATGATCAAACGAAGACCGACGGTTATTTGAATTCACTTACCCAATTTTTTAGCGGAACTACCGCGCATGATTCAACTATTAACCAGTTCAAACCTACAAATGCGGTTACACAAAGCTTAAAAAGTAATATCACCTATACCGAGCCGATCACTAAAAAACTGTCGGTATTGTTCAATTATGGTATCAGCATTAATAACGCTACCAGTAATAACCAGTCGTATAATCAATCTTCTCCCGGCGTTTATGATGTTTTTGATCCAACCTACAGTAACGATTATAAATTTAACCAGTTAGATAACCAGGTAGGCGCCATAATAAATTACAAATACAAAAAAACTATCTTCAATATTGGTACAAAGGTGTCAGACAATAGCTACACGCAAACAAACGAATACAATGGCGATGTAATGACACGAAACTTTATCAATTGGTACCCGCAGGCCATGTACCAATATAAATTTGGCCCTCAATCAACATTAACCATCAATTACCGGGGTAACACTACGCAGCCATCCATCCAGCAGATACAGCCTTTGATCACCAATACCGATCCGCTGAATATTACACTGGGTAATCCAAACCTTAGCCCATCATTCATGAACAATATTTACGGCTGGTATAACTTATATCATATAATCAGTGGTTTGTCCGTGTGGATAAATGGTGGCTACAATAATACACTTAATGCTATTGTGAACAGTACAGTTACTGAGAATGGTAAGAACACCATTCAATATGTAAACCTGCATGGCGAAACTCCTTACAACTATTATTTCTGGGGCAACATAGGCGACAAAATAAAACCGATAGATACCTACGTGGGGCTTCGTTTAAATAGCAATGCAAACGTCTCCTACAGCTACATTAACAACGAACTGGATCAGGCAAGCAGCCATACCTATGGTGCTGAACTTAACATACAAAAGGTAGTAGAAAAGAAATATGATTTTTACCTTAATGCCGGCCCTAATTATAATTTCAGTACTATGTCGTTACAGCCTAATGTAAATAACAATGCTGCAGGCTTCGCAGCAAGTGGTTCGATTAATGTTTTTCTGCCGCTTAAATTTGGCACCGGTTCAAACGTCGATTATAACTATCTTGCTAAAACAGCTGCATTAAGCGCACAATACAAAACCATCTGGAACGCCTACATTTTCAAAACCTTCCTAAAGGACGACAAGCTGAAAATATCGGCCTCGGTAAATGACCTGCTTAATCAGAATGTGAATTATTCAAGGGGCATTTACGGCAATACCACTACGCAAACCAACACTACGGGCATACGCAGGTTCTTTATGTTCTCGGTGGTGTGGAACTTTACAAAATTTGCTACAACTAACTCAAACGACCAATCAAAATGAAAAAGCTATTAACACTCATTATATTATTGGCAGTTGCAGCCAATATGGCGGTAGCACAAAATCAGCATTTTACTACCTCAGGTGTTGTTGAGTACACCCGCAGAATAAATATGTACGCCATTATCAAAAAAATGATCGAAACGGATGATACCTGGTCGGCGCAGTTTTTTGAGAATTATAAAAAGAACCATCCTCAATTTAAGGAGCTGAAAAGCACGCTTACTTTCGCCAATAATAAATCGTTGTTTACACCGATAGAGGAAGACAACCCATCGAACGATTGGTGGTCCAACTCGCCAACCACCAGTCAGGTTAATACGGTATATACCGATATTGCGCAAGGCAGAAATATCATAGAGAAAAAAGCTTTTGAGGAGACGTTTTTATTATCAGATACCACGCGAAAAATTCATTGGAAGATTACCGATGAAACACGCGAAATAGCCGGATATACCTGTCGCCGAGCCAATGCCATTGTGATGGATTCTATTTATGTTGTGGCATTCTACACGGATAAGATACATGTATCAGGCGGCCCGGAAAATTTTGGCGGGTTACCCGGTATGATACTGGAACTTGCGCTGCCTCATGACAATGTTAGCTGGATTGCAACCAAAGTAACTGATATGCCTGTGGATACAAAAAATATTGCGCCTCCAAAAAAAGGTAAACCGGTAAATCAAACTGAACTGAAAGCGACATTAAAATCGGCAATGCAGGGTTGGGGCAAGGAAGCCAACATGAACATAAAGGCTTTAATGCTGTAACCATCAGCAGCGCTTGTTTACGTTATACCGATATTAAACTATGGTCTGGTTGGTTTCGCGGTATGCGGTCGGCGTTTGGTTGAAGGCTTCCTTAAACGTTTTGTAAAAATGCCCGAGATTGGTAAAGCCGCAGTCGTTACAGATCACTTTTATAGGGTTATTCGTCATGGAAAGCTGTTTGGCGGCAAAGCTCATACGCAGTTCAGTAATAAGGTCTGAAAGTGTTTTATTGTAGGCGCCCCGTACTACCCGGTTTACATGGTCGATGTTCTTTTCGCATAAAGCGGCAAAGCCGCTGGCTCCTTGTTTAAAAAGCTCGGGTGTGGTATAATCCTGTATAGCGTTATGCAGCCAAACCGGTATCTGGTTATCCGTAAGCAGGTCTTTATTGGCAGCAATCAGCCCGAAAATGAACAATAGCAATGTATCGAGGTAAAACTTTGATCGTTTATATTTCCATGTTTTTTCAGATTTCTGCGATATGCGCCGAATGAGCGCCATATCCATCAGCACATGATAAGGCAGCGGCGTGCCGGCCCAGAAGTAGGAGCTATAGTCCTGAAAATACCGTTCCCTGAAATGATCAAGCGTTTCTGTCGGGAAAGCAAGGTTCATTAAAGTAAGCCCGGCGCCGGTAGAGCTGAATGTATGCTCATCATCGGGTCGTATCATTACCAGGTGCCCCGGTTTTAACGGCACTTTTTGCCCGTTGATAATGTGCAAGCCAGTGCCGTTCTCCACCCAAAAGATCTCCGCGTAATTATGGTTGTGCAATGACAGGTCGTACCGCGAGTGTATGGTTACCCGCGCAATGTGGAAGCAATCGTCGCCGGTAATAAAATCACGCAATAAAAACCGCTTGCTCATTACTCAAATATAGCTATTTAAGGTAGATAAGCGGGTTGTTGCCGTGGTTAAGCCCACGTGCATGGTATATCTTTTTGTTCTGGTTGCTGGGGTGTTCGCGGTTCAGAACAAGGTCGGTATTAAAGTAGCGCATGGTATAACCGGTGCGGCGGGTATTGCTGGTATTGGCATAAGCGCCATGTATAATGCGCGAATCATGCAGCGAATACGTGCCTTTCCTCAACTCAAACCAAACCACATCATTTTCATTAACCGAACTGCTTTTAATTTGCCGGTTAAATATTTTGTGATCAGTCGCCATCTCTTCATATTCCGAAAAACCATTTGCGTGCGTGCCCGGCACTACGCCCATACAGCCGTTGTCTTTGGTAGCTTCGTCAATCGCCAGCCAGATGGTTATTATATCATCAAAACGGTCAAAGCGGCCTTCCCAATATGCGCTGTCTTCGTGCCAGGGCGTAGGTTTGCCGGTTTTTGGTTCCTTACAGATAAACCCGCTGCTCCACAACCCTATATTCGGCCCAATCAAAGGCTCAACCACGTCTATCACTTCCTCAGCCAAAAGAAAATCAAATAAGCGGGGGTCTTTTAAGTGCGGGTTATTCATCTCATCAGGTTGCAGGTCGCCGCGATTAGCAAGGTGTTCTTCAAAAATATCAAACAATCTTTCAAATTTCTCCTTAGTAAATAGCTGAACGTGCGGCAACAGGTAACCGTTACTTTTATAAAAATCAACCTGGCCCGGACTGATGATCTGCTTGCTTGTTGTTGTCATATCAGGTGTTATAAATAGTCTTTATTGTTATGCAGCGATACAAAAGTACAGGCATGAGCAGTAGAACGGATGTGTTTCGTTGTGTTGCCGGGGCTATTTTAATTATGTTTAAACGATATTTGTTCGGTTCTTTGCCATTGTAACATTAAAAAATGGCAAAACCCGAAGCTGTACGTATCATAATAATTGAAACTGTCATTGTTAGTAGAAATATAGACTGATACAGCTACAATATGATTTAACCAGAACACCGCTAATTATGCCTCAATTACCCAAGCGCCTTCACTCTATTGATATACTGCGTGGTATCACCATGCTGCTAATGATATTTGTGAACGATGCCAGCGGGATAAAGCATATTCCCGCCTGGATAGACCATGCCAAGGGCTATGAAGATCGTTTAGGCTTTGCCGATACTATTTTCCCCGCATTTTTATTTATTGTAGGGCTATCTATCCCCTTAGCCATAAAGAACCGGCTGCACAAAGGCGACACCTTTATGCAGGTACTGTTTTATATCATTACACGCAGCGCAGCGCTCATTATTATGGGATTTTACCACGTGAACCTGGAGGATTACAACGAAAGCGCTGCCATACTTCCTAAAGCGGTTTGGGCGCTTATTATAACGTTATGCTTTTTCCTTATCTGGCTTGATTATCCTCCACTATTCAGTAAGTGGAAGAAATACTTGCTGATGGGGGCGGGCGTTGTGGGCCTTGTTATTATGGCGGTGCTATATGCAGGTGGCGATGCCAGGCATGTCACCATGATGCACTCATCATGGTGGGGCATTCTGGGCATTATTGGTTGGGCATACCTGGTTTGTGCGCTGGTTTATTTTCTTTCGAAAGGACAAATGCCCGCGCTCATTGCCTTCACAATCATTGCTGTTGGAATGAATGTAGCCATGCACCTCGACCTGATCAGCCGCCCGTACCCAGTAATCGGGGACATGGACGCGGTATCACTGGTAATGTTTGGGGTGGTGGCTTCTGTTGGTTATGGCTGGCTGTTAGAACGGGATAAAACCAGGCAGTTATGGGCCATTTTTGCAATTGCAGGTGTGCTGCTGATAGTGGCGGGCTTTCTCATTCGCCCTTATACCGGGGGCATTTCCAAAATACGTTCAACACCAGCATGGGTGTTCATTTGCGGAGGTATCACTTTGCTTATGTTCGAGCTTTTTATTTACCTGGTTGATCTGAAGAGTAAGTCGGCCTGGTTCAGGGTGATCCGTCCGGCGGGAACCAGCACGCTTACCTGCTACCTGATGCCGTATTTCCAGGTTTACCTGCTCGCGCTGTTTGATATCGACTACCCCGAAATACTGAATAATGGTCTCATTGGCCTCATGCGGTCAATGGCTACTGCATTTATACTGATCTGGCTGGTTGGCCTGATGGAGAAAAAGCACCTCCGGCTGAAAGTGTAACCCAATACATTAATATTTAATTATATATTAGATTTGTTGGGTTATAATTAACGGCCAATTCACTCCTGAATGCACAAGTCTGTAAAATACATAATTTTTGTATGGTTGAGCCTGCTCACTGCCGCCGTAACGAAGGCCGTCGACATTAAAAGTGTTGGCGTACCTTACGTGCAGAACTACACCAAGGCCACATACCAGTATGGCAACCAAAATTGGTCCATAACCAAGGATGAGCATGGGGTAATGTATTTCGGTAACGCCGATGGGCTGCTTTCTTTTGATGGTAAATACTGGCAATTGCACCGTATGCCGCACGGGCTTATTGTGCGTTCGGTGGCATCAGACGATAAAGGAAAAATATATGCCGGTGGTTTTGGCGAGTTCGGTTATTGGGAAAATAACAAACAGGGCTTTTTGGGCTATCACTCCCTTATCTCAAAAGTAAAAGATAAGAATTATCTGAACGAGGAGATATGGAAGATATATGTAGACGATAACCGCGTGATCTTCCAGTCGTTCGGTTGCCTGTATATTTATAAGGATGGCAAGATGAATGTTATCCGCATCAATACTGCACAGCCATTTCTGTTTGCCTTTAAATTGGGCCATCGTTTTTTTGTGGAACATGTCGGTTCAGGTTTGTTCGAACTTAAAAATGACCATCTCGAATTAATACCCGGCAGCCAGGTTTTGGGTAGCAGCGGGGTATTATCAATATTGCCGTTTCAGAATAAGGGCTACGTTATTGGTACTGCAAAGAATGGTCTGTTTTATTACGATGGTAAGGATATAAAACCCTGGAATAACCAGGCCAACAATTTCCTGGAGACCTATCAGTTGAACAATGGCGCATTAGTTGCCGGCAAATACTTTGCCTACGGAACCATACTAAACGGCATTGTGATATTGGATACCGCAGGTAATGTAGTGCAGCATATCAATAAATCGAGCGGCTTGCAGAATAACACTGTGCTCAGTTTGTATACTGATAATGCGCAAAACCTATGGGCGGGGCTCGACAACGGTATCGACAGGATAGAGATCAATTCGCCGCTGTATTTTTATTTTGATAAGACAGGTAACTTCGGTACGGTATATTCCAGTATTATTTACAATAACAAAATATACCTCGGTACCAACCAGGGGCTTTACTACAGCGACTGGGTAAATAATCAGAGCAATCTTTTAAGCCAGCAATTTGATTTTAAGCTGATACCCGGTTCGCAGGGCCAGGTATGGGACCTCTCGCTACAGGATGGCAGGTTGCTTTGCGGGCACAATGATGGCACTTTTCAGGTAAACGGAGCTGATATCACCAAGATAGACAATGTAAGTGGCGGCTGGATATTAAGAAAATATAACAATAACCTGCTGATACAGGGTACCTATACCGGGCTGGTATTTTTAAGAAAAGATGCCGGAGGAAACTGGATGTACGACCATAAGGTAGAAAACTTTTACGAGCCCTCGCGTTATGTGGAGCAGGATAATCGCGGGCAGATATGGATCAGTCATGCTTACAAGGGCATATACAAATTACAGTTGAGCCCGGATTTAAAAACTGTTGTTTCCCGGAAATATTACGATGAAACGGCTGGTTTACCGGGGAGCTACAATATTAATGTATTTAACCTTGATGGTAAGATCGTTTTCTCATCTGATTCCGGTTTTTATGTTTATGACGATATCTCCGATCGCTTTTCTAAATATCAGCAGTTGAACAGGAAGCTGGGGGCATTTGCGTCATCTAATAAGATCATTCCTGCAGATGGTAAAAAGTATTGGTTCATTAATCATGGCCGCGTTTCTTTGGCCGATCTGTCGGTACCCGGCAATATCAGCATCGATTCAAGCAGCTTTACGGTGCTTAACGGACAAATGGTGCAGTATTATGAAAACATAAGCCGCATTAACAACCGCATGTACCTCATCAGTGTCGACGATGGTTTTGTGATCTATAACGATGAACCGGGAAACAAAAATTTTAATATAACGCTGCCGGCGGTATTGATAAGGAGGATAGAAAACGTTACCGACAAGGTATCGGTATTGAGCGATGATGGCAGCGGGAATAATATTGAGATACCATTTGCCCAAAACAATATACGCATTTATTATTCACTGCCTTGGTACCGTCAGGCTAAAATCAAATATCAGTATTTCCTGGATGGTTACTCAGAGCAGTGGTCAGACTGGACCACCCTTACGCAGAAAGAGTTTACCAACCTGGGGCAGGGCACTTATTACTTTAAGGTTCGGGCTAAAATTAACGACCAAAGTATAACTCCCGTCACTACTTTCACCTTTGTTGTACTCCCGCCATGGTACAGCAGCAAACCGGCTATATTCTTCTATTTCCTGCTGCTTGTTTTATCCTATTATGTGGTGCGGTATTTCTACCGGCAGAAATTAAAACGGCACCAGGAGCATATCCATCAGAAATTGCAGAAAGAGAAGGAAGAATTCCTGAAACAGGAAGCCATTGCCAACGAGCAACGGATCGTGAAGATCAGGAACGAACAATTGCAGTCTGAACTGGCTGGTAAGAGCCGTGAACTGGCCAACTCGGCCATGAATATCGTTTACAAAAACGAATTGCTGCAAAAGATAAGCGATGAGCTTTTGCATATTAAAGACAGTACCGGAAAAAAACTGCCCGAAGAGCAGTTGCGCAAAATACAGAAGGTTATAGACGAAGGTATGACCGACGAGCGCGATTGGAACCTGTTCGAGAGCAGCTTTAATGAGGCGCATGAAAGCTTCTTTAAAAAACTCAAAACACAGCACCCTGACCTTGTACCCAACGATCTTAAACTTTGCGCCTACCTGCGCATGAATATGAACAGTAAAGAAATGGCCTCTTTGCTAAACATTTCATTGCGTGGTGTGGAGATCAGGCGCTACAGGCTGCGAAAAAAGCTCAATTTAGAGCATGACAAGAATCTCGTAGAGTTTCTCATGGAGCTATAATACTACATCATTACCTCTCATAGCGCATAAATTGGTCTTCACGGTTTAAAAAGCATTTGTAGCGTAAATATTACACTTTGTGATATGTAATGTGCTGTTAATGAATAGCTTTTGATTTTTTTGTAATTGCAGTGAGAAAGTATTTGCACGAGCGTGTAATAATGTAGAGGCGCATTTCTTGTTATAGTTCCAATATCTCCGGAATTTCGGGTTAAGCAAAACCAATTATTTTTTATTAACCTAATTTTTACCCTCATGAAGAGAATTTTTACGATCTCGGGGTTAGTTTTATTGTGTTTGTTTTTGGTAAATATTGCGTTTGCACAGAACGTTACACTGCGTGGTAAGGTTACTGATGCTACCACAGGCGAAAGCCTGGTTGGTGTAAGCGTAGTAGTAAAAGGAACACAACAAGGCACCCAAACAGATGTGAGCGGCGTATTTACAATAAGCGCTGCTCCGAATGCAACACTGGTTTTTAGCTATATAGGCTATACCACCCAACAGGTAACTGCGGCAGGTGCAGGAAACCTCGTCAGTGTTAAGTTATTGCCTGCAGCAAGCGAACTGCAGCAGGTTGTGGTTATCGGTTACGGTACACAAAAGAAAGTTGACAATACCGGTTCGGTAGCAACGGTTAAAGGCGCCGATGTGGCAAAAGAAGCCTCTCAAAACGCCCTTTCATCTTTACAGGGCAAAGTTGCCGGCTTAAACATTATTAATAACGGCGCTCCCGGCGCTTCGCCACAGGTTACCATTCGTGGTATTGGTACTATTGGTGGTGCCACCAACCCGTTATATGTAGTTGACGGCGTTTGGTATGATGATATCTCATTCTTAAATACTGCCGACATTGATAATGTAACTGTTTTAAAAGATGCGTCAAGTACCGCTATTTATGGTATTCGTGGCTCTAACGGTGTTATCGTTATCAATACCAGGCGCGGTGGTAAAGGCAAGCCTGTTATCAATTACAATGGCTATGTTGGCTGGCAAAAAGCTACCAACCTGGTGCCAATGGCTAATGCTACTGAGTACGCCACAGCAATTGATGAATTATACCAATACAATAATGTTACCCCAGTGCTTTTCTCTGATCCTTCAAGCTTTGGCACAGGTACTAACTGGTATGATCAGATATTGCGCAACGCTTTTGTGACTAATCATACGCTTTCAATTAGTGGCGGTTCTGAACACAATGTGTACAACGTTTCATTTGGTTATCTTGATCAGGATGGTTTGGTTAAAACTAACAACTATCAACGTTATACCGTGCATATATCTGATGACTGGACAGTTGTAAAGCCTTTAAAGATCGGTTTCACATTAAGTGGCCTTTCAAGCGAATCACGTGATATAAACGGTGGCATTTTCCATCAATTATATGGCGCTGCACCTACCCTGCCTGTATACTACAATACTGGTGCTTATGGAGACCCGGCAGATTATCACACAGGCGATGGTAACAACTACAACCCTGAAGCGACGATTGATTTCTATAACCAGCATTCGAGAAATAAACGTCTCACAGGAAATGTTTACGGCGAATTAACTTTATTTAAAGATCTTAAATTTAAGACAAGTTTTGGCGGAGATGTAGCGCAGGCCGAGGTACGCAACTATACGCCGGTTTACTATGCTACACTCGCTCAACAAAGCCAAACAAGTAGTCTTGACATACAGCACACCCAAACCCGCAACTGGATATGGGAAAATACGCTGACTTATGACAAAACAATAAACGATCATCATATTACGGCTTTAGCAGGTATGACGGCGCAAGACTATACAACCTATTTTGCGCATGGTTATGCACAAAACGTGCCTTATGTAGCCAATGGAAGTATTCGTTCTTCTTATCCGGACAGTGTAAGCAATGCCTTTCAACCTGTAACGCCAAATGAACAACCGCACACTCGTCAGTTGTCATATTTCGGCCGTATCAACTACTCATATAAGGATAAATACTTGCTTAACGCCTCCATACGCGAAGACGGTGCAAGTAATTACTATGGAAATAATGGGAAAAACGTTTTCGGATATTTTCCTTCTATCGGCGGTGGCTGGGTGATCAGCAATGAGGATTTTATGAAAAACCAGAATATTTTCAGCGATTTGAAACTGAGGGCAAGCTGGGGTCGTGTAGGTAACTCAACTGTACCAGTCAATTTGTCGAATGTAGTGGTAACCAGCGATCCTGGGTTCATGACAGCCATATTTGGCAACCCGCAGCAGTACTATCAGGGTGCCAGCATTAATACCGTTGTGCCTCCTGCTACTTTTTGGGAAAATGCAGAATCTACTGACGTAGGTTTAGAAGCGTCGTTCCTGCATAACAAATTATATGTAGAAGCAGATTACTACAACAGGACCACTGAAAATGCAATTTTTGCCATCCCGATCCCGGCTTCTGTTGGTACAGGCGGCGGCAATATTGTTGGCAACCAGGCCAAGATCAATAACCGCGGTGCAGAGTTCGTGGTAACCTGGAAGGATAAACCATCAAAAGATTTCTCCTATTCTGTAAGTGCTAACCTTGGTACAAACGCCAATAAAGTAGTTAACGTAATCAGCGGTAAGAACCCAATCTACTCAGGTGGCAATGGTATTGCTAATGGTGCACTGGCCACACGAATAGTAGAAGGTGAGCCTATCGGTGAGTTTTATGGTTATAAGGTTGTTGGCGTTTTCCAGAATACGGCGCAGATCGCAGCCTCAAAACAGCCAACTGCACTGCCTGGCGATTTCATCTATCAGGATACCAATGGCGATGGTTCAATTGATAGCCGCGACAAGGTGGTATTGGGCAATCCAAATCCTAAATATAACTACGGTATCAATACCTCATTTACTTACAAACATTTCGATTTGGAACTGGATATGCAGGGCGTTGCTGATGTGAGCGTTTACAATGCGAACATTGCCTACCGTTACGGCAACGAAAATTTCACTAAGGATTTTTATGATCATCGCTGGCACGGCGCCGGTACTTCAAATACCTACCCTTCGGTTAACGTAGGTGCAAATGCCAATGCCGCGCCAAACTCTTTCTATGTTGAAAGTGGTGCATATTTCAGATTGCGTAATGCTCAGTTGGGCTATACATTCCCTGCCGCTTCATTAAACAAGTATGGTATTGAAAAGATAAGGGTGTTTGCCAACGCGCAAAACGCATTGAACATATTCGGATACAAAGGATTTAACCCTGAAGTTGGCGGTGGTGTCGGGAATCTGGGCTTAGATGCCAATGTATATCCGTTATATGCAACTTACAACTTTGGTGTTAACGTAACATTTAAATAAGAAATTAAGATGATAAAGAATAAGAATATTGGGCAGGCGGTTCTGGGTACAGCACTGATTGCCTCTCTTATGCTGGGTCAGAGCTGTAAAAAAAGCTTTTTGAACGTACAAGCAAAGGGAACGGTTGCCGCCACACAATTCTGGCGCAACCAGGATGATGCTACGTCTGCCATTGATGCAATGTATGCAAACCTGCACGAGTGGACCAACATAGCATTTGCTCCTATAGCAGTTGAAAGCATGGGATCTGATGATGTGGAAAAAGGTAGTACGCCTACAGATGCCAGCTTTATGAATGATTTCCACAACTTTACCGCAAACTCGGGTGAGGGACAGATATCAGATTTTTGGGCCGGCGAGTACCGTACTATTAACTTTGCCAACCAGATAACCGATAATGTACCAGGCATTAATATGGACGCAAGTCTGAAAGCAAGATACGTTGCCGAAGCAAAATTTATCAGGGCGTATTGCTATTTCAGGTTAGTGCGCGCTTTTGGCGATGTGCCGCTGCGCCTTACCGTACCAAAAACGGCTTCTCAGTATAACCTGCCACGCACACCAAAAGCGCAGGTATGGGCTGCTATTGAGCAGGACCTTACTGATGCGGCTGCTGTTTTGCCGCAAAGCTACGCCGCTGTTGATATTGGTCATGCTACAAAAGGCGCTGCTTTGGCGCTGCATGCAAAAGTGGCCTTGTATCAGCAGAAATGGAACGAAGTGGTGGATCTTACCAACCAGGTAATGGGTCTGGGCTACAGTTTGTTTCCTAACTACGAACAAATGTTTCGCACCAATCACAAAAACAATTCTGAATCGATATTTGAAATACAATGTATGCTCATACCGAATCATCCTGAGCAATCGAACTCACAGTATTCGCAGGTACAGGGTGTGCGCGGTTCAACAGGCGGTGGCTGGGGCTTTAACGTGCCAAGCGCTGAACTGGCTTCAGCATATGAGCCTCATGATCCCCGTCGGGACGCTACCATCATCTTCAGAGGTGAAACAACTCCCGAGGGGGATGCAATACCTGCAAGCGGTGATAACCCGATGTACAACCAGAAATCATACGTACCGTTCAGCTTATATGTGTCAGGCTTTAATGAAGGCTGCCAGCAGGATAAGATCGTATTACGTTACGCCGATGTATTGCTGATGAATGCAGAAGCTAACAACGAATTAAGTAATACTACAGCAGCTTTAGCTTCGCTGGAAATGGTAAGGGCTCGTGCGCGTAACTTTGCCATTGCCAGTGGAGACTTGACTCCGAACATATTGCCTCAGGTTACCACTACCGATAAACCCACATTGCGCCTGGCTATATGGAACGAACGCCATGTGGAGTTAGCAATGGAGTTTGATCGCTACTTTGACGTGATCCGCCAGGGCAGGGGAGCCGAGATATTTGGTGTTCGTGGCTTTAAGGCCGGCAAAAACGAGGTTTGGCCTATCCCGCAGAACGAGATTGACCTTAGCGCAGGTGTGTTAACTCAAAATCCCGGCTATTAATTTATTTTAATTGAAAGAGAGATGAAAAATATTAAAAATATACGCTCATTAGCATATATGGCTCTGGCGCTCACGTTTGTGCTTGCCTCATGCCAAAAGGGATTTGATCCTAAATCGTATGCTCCAAAAAAGCCGTTGCCAACTTTTGATGGCTATAGCAGTTCAAAGGATATATCGCCATCAAACCTGGTTGCCTTCTGGCCATTCAGTGGCAGCCTTGCCGATAGCTTGTCAGCTACTGCGGGTACTGGTACCGGAACGGGCTTTGGTACAGGCTTAACAGGCAAAGGTTTGCAGGTATCAAGCACAGGTTATATGGTAACCAATACGCCTTCGGCAGTAAAAAGCCTTAAAAGCTTTACCTTAAGCGTCTGGGTAAACATGCCGCTCAATACCGGTGCTGCCGGAGTTGTAAGTGTTGCCCATTCACAAAATTTCTGGGGCAATCTCGATATCTTCTTTGATAACGGGGGAACAGCCACTACCGGAGTTTTAAAAGTACATGCGTTTAACAACAGCGGTTCTACAACAGGTGTGGATGGCTGGGAAGGTGGGTATAAGGTTCAAAACCCATGGGGTGTATGGACACAAATAGTAGTTACCTATGATAATACTGCCGGCCTGATAACCGTATATTATGATGGAGCTTCAGCAGGCACAAATACACCAACCGGTTTCGCACCGCTTGATTGGTCAAAAGCAAACCAGATGATTTTTGGCGCGCTGCAGTTCCAGTCAAATCCGTCTTTAACATCAGCTACAACTTCGCAAGGTTGGGCTGCATCGGTTAATGGCGTAATAGATCAGGTGCGTGTTTATAACACGGCCCTATCATCAAGCCAGGTTGATGCATTGTATCATTTAGAAAAATTAGGAAGATAAAAGTTGGTTAGATTACAGGGTTGCCGGATTTAAAAAACCGGCAGCCCTTTTACACACATCTGCAGGACAGGTCGGGCCATTCGGTATACAAACAGGGCATGAGAATTCTAAAACTATATGGGGCATTGGCAATGTTAACGGCTTTTCTGTTTTCATGCTCAAAAAGCAGTGACACAAGCAACAAGCCAACGCCACCTGTTACCCCCGCATCATTTAATTTAAATACAGTTAAGGTAAATGGCGTTACTAACGGATTTTCATACACTAACATTAATGTTAAGCCGGTAATAACTCTGTCGTTCACCACAGCACTCAATACAGCATCAGTTGGCAGCAGCATATCTTTTGCTTCGGGTTCAGGTACTGCTGTGGCTTTTACCACAAGCTATCAGAATCATGATAGCACCATAGTAATTACACCATCAGCCAATTTATCCTATCTTACAAAATACACGCTGGCGGTTTCAACGGCCCTCACCTCCTCACAAAAAGGTAACCTGGCAAATACGGTTAATGTTAATCTTACAACCCAGCTTGATTCAACCAACAAGTTTCCAACCATTACCGACGACCAGCTGCTTACCCTCGTACAGCAGCAAACGTTTAAATATTTTTGGGACTTTGGCCACCCCACCAGTGGCCTGGCCCGTGAGCGCAATACCTCTGGCGACATTGTAACTACCGGTGGCTCTGGTTTTGGTATTATGGCCATTGTGGTGGGCATAAACCGCCAGTTTATCAGTCGTGCTGATGGTTTGATGAGGATGCAGACCATCGTTTCCTTCCTTAAGAATAAGGCGCAAACATTTCATGGCGCGTTTCCGCACTGGTTGAACGGTGTAACGGGGGCGGTAGTGCCTTTCAGTACGCAGGACGACGGGGCGGATATTGTAGAAACTGCCTACCTGATGGAAGGCCTGCTTACTGCCCGTCAATATTTTAACGGCACCGGCACTGCCGAAACTAATCTTCGTGCCGATATTAACACGATATGGAATAACGTGGAGTGGGACTGGTTTAGGCAAAATGGGCAGAATACCTTGTATTGGCACTGGAGTCCGAATTATGGATGGTCTACGAATCAGCAGGTAAATGGGTGGGATGAAGCTATGATCACTTACGTAATGGCCGCATCGTCAACTACACATTCCGTACTTCAGGTTGTTTATCAGAATGGTTGGGCGGGTAATGGCAGTATGAAAAATGGTGCTACTTATTATGGGGTTACCTTGCCTTTAGGCCCGGCTTATGGTGGTCCGCTGTTTTTCGCGCATTATTCGTTTTTGGGCATTAACCCTAACAGCTTATCAGACCAATATGCCAGTTACGATGTGCAGAACAAGGCCCATAGCATGATCAACTATAACTACTGTGTGGCAAATCCGAAAGGCAATATTGGCTACAGCGCTGATTGCTGGGGCTTAACCGCAAGCGATATAGAAAACGGATACACAGCCAGTTCGCCTGCTAATGATGTAGGGGTAATAGCGCCAACTGCGGCCATATCGTCATTACCTTATACACCTGTGCAATCTATGCGGGCACTGCGCTTCTTTTACTATAAACTGGGCGACAAACTGTGGGGCCAATATGGCTTTTATGATTCATTCGACCTGAACGATGATTGGTTTGCCGGCTCTGACCTGGCAATTGACGAGGGGCCGATCATTGATATGATCGAAAACTATCGCAGCGGGTTGTTGTGGAGCCTGTTTATGAGTTGTCCCGAAGTTAAAACCGGGATGAAAAACCTGGGCTTTACCAGCCCTAATTTATGATGGAGTACTAATGAAAAGAATATTTACACTTCTGTTTTTAACTCTCTTATCGGTGTATGGCATTGCCCAAAAACACCATAGGCAACCAGATACCGCAGGCATAAAGCCTGTTGGCATTATCAAAGGTTTGTCAGACAGCGCCCTGCTGGATGTGGTGCAGCGGCAAACTTTCAGGTATTTCTGGGATTTCGGTCACCCCGTTAGTGGCCTTGCGCGCGAACGCAGCAATGTTGCCTACAATTATGGCAATGAAGTGGTAACCATTGGAGGGTCAGGCTTTGGCATAATGGCGATGATCGCTGCCACCGAACGCGGATGGATAACCCGCGAACAGGCCGACGACCGTATGGAAAAGATTGTAAACTTCCTGTATAAGGCTGATTCGTTCCATGGCGTTTTCCCGCATTGGATGAATGGCGCCACCGGCAAGGTAATACCATTCGGGCGAAAGGATGATGGCGCCGACCTGGTAGAAACTTCATATCTGTTTGAGGGCCTGCTGTGTGCAAGACAATATTATAATCATGATACACCAAAAGAAAGGCACATCCGCGATGTGATCAACTGGATGTGGAACGATATAGAATGGGACTGGTTTACCCGCGATGGCAGGGATAACCTGTACTGGCACTGGTCGCCCAACAATGGCTGGGCCATGAACTTTGCCATTCGCGGATTTAATGAATGCATGATTGTTTATATACTTGCCGAGTGCGGCACGCGCTACCCGGTATCGCCAAAAATTTACCATAGCGGTTGGGCGCAAAGCGATTTTTTTAAAAATGGAAAGACTTTTTATGGCCACGTATTGCCGCTGGGTTTTGATTATGGTGGCCCGTTGTTTTTCTCGCAATACTCGTTTATGGGCCTTGATCCTAAAGGATTAAAGGATGAATATGCCGACTATTGGGAGCAAAACACCAATCATACCCTTATCAACCACGACTATTGCGTTGCCAACCCCAAACATTATAAAGGTTATGGCGAAGATTGCTGGGGACTTACCGCGAGCGATAACTATGAAGTCTACAACGCTCATTCCCCTACTAACGATTTGGGCGTAATATCGCCAACTGCTGCGTTATCAGCATTTCCTTATACGCCAGAGTACTCTATGAAAGCGCTGCGCCATTTCTACTATGATCTGGGCGATAAAATATGGGGTCCTTACGGTTTTACGGATGCCTTTAGTGAGTCGCACAACTGGTATGCAACATCGTACCTTGCGATAGACCAGGGGCCGATAGTGGTGATGATAGAAAACTATCGCACCGGCCTGCTTTGGAAATTGTTTATGAGCTGCCCTGAAGTGAAGGCGGGCTTAAAGAAGATGGGCTTTGAAAGCCCCATGATCAATTAATATCAGAATAACAACATATAATAAAACAGAATAACACATGAAACGCCGACACCTTTTCTTCTTGCTGGCATTGGTCACAGTCTCACCTTCATTCGCTCAAACGGCCAAAAAACCGTCTGAGCAGAAAAAGATGGACGATTTTGTTAACAACCTGATGTCGAAGATGACGTTGGATGAGAAAATCGGTCAGCTTAACCTCGTTTCTGTAGGTTTTGACGTGACCGGCCCTATCGTAAGCAAAAATGTTAATCAAAACATCGAAAAAGGAAATGTAGGCGGCGTGTTTAACACCTTTACGCCCGATGCGGTTCGCAAATTGCAGGACATAGCTGTAAAACACTCGCGCCTGGGTATCCCGCTTATTTTTGGGTACGACGTAATACACGGTCACAAAACCATCTTCCCTATCCCGCTGGCCTTAGCGTCGTCATGGGATCTCGATCTCATTAAAAAAACTGCCCGCATTGCCGCTACCGAAGCAAGCTCAGATGGCCTGAACTGGGTATTCTCGCCAATGGTTGACATTGCCCGCGACCCGCGTTGGGGCCGTATTGCCGAAGGTGCCGGCGAAGATACCTGGCTCGGTTCGCAAATAGCGCGTGTAATGGTTGAGGGTTACCAGGGTAAGGTGTATGATACCACACATGTAATGGCCTGTGTGAAACACTTCGCGCTGTATGGCGCTGCCGAAGCGGGTCGCGATTACAATACGGTAGATATGAGCGAGCGCCGCATGTACCAGGATTACCTGCCGCCATACAAGGCTGCGGTTGATGCCGGCGCAGGCAGTGTTATGTCGTCATTTAACGAGATCAACGGTGTACCGGCAACGGCCAACAAATGGCTCATGACCGATCTGCTGCGTAAACAATGGGGCTTTAAGGGCTTTGTAGCAACGGACTATACCGCTATGTGGGAACTGATTCCGCATGGTATGGGCGACAGTGTTATGGTAACCAAAAAAGCCATTGATGCAGGTGTGGATATGGATATGGTAGCTGAACTGTACCTGAACAA
>JBQCIS010000368.1:0-3413 GCA_051953515.1 Mucilaginibacter sp. | reverse complement strand
ATTTCACTGCCTGCGGGCAATAATAGCAAGGGTTTGCCGTTAGGTTTACAATTGCTCGCTAATAAGTTTGACGAACAGGAACTTTTAAATTTTTCGAAATATTTTCTGGAACTTAAAAATTAGTATTTTCGTAATAATTGGGCAAAGCGATAATTTAGTTAAACCCCATTAATGAAGAAACTTCTCATTTTAGTTTTCTCCCTCTTATCACTAACCACAGTTAAAGCCGCCCACGGACTTCAACCGGGTAGCAACGCATCCAAACAAAGCAAAGATACCACGTTTGCCAGCCAGGCAAGTCAGGTGCCGCTAACGCCTTACGGCTACCAGATCAAGCATCGATTGGATTCTATCAGGAAGGACATTCCGTTGGATTACAACGAGTTTGTACAGGCCTATATTGAGTCTTACCTGCAAGACAAGGATGAAATGGCACATGTAATCGGCCTGGCGAAATACTATTTCCCCATCTACGAAAAGGCTTTCAGGGATGCCGGCGTGCCAACCGAAATAAAATACCTTTCCATCGTTGAATCAAAGCTCGATCCTAATGCGGTATCGCGTGTGGGGGCGACCGGTCCGTGGCAGTTCATGGGCGCTACGGCAAAGCTGTACGGCCTTAATATGGATGATTATATCGACGAACGTAAAGATCCTGTGCGTGCCAGCTATGCTGCCGCTGCATACCTGAAAGATGCCTACGAAGAGTTTGGCGACTGGCTGCTGGCCATCGCTTCATACAATTGTGGCAAAAGCAGTATTGAAAGCGCTATAGAAAAAAGCGGCGGCGCTACCGATTTTTGGTCCATCCGCCAATACCTGCCTGCCGAAACCCGCAATTATGTGCCTGCCTATAGTGCAGTGGCTTACGTAATGAATTACTATAATAAGCACAATATTACCCCTCAGCCATGCCAGTTTGGTATGAAGATGGACACCATACTGGTGGATAAGCATATCTCATTAAGCAATATCTGCACCATATTGAATATGGACATTAAACTGTTGTATGGTTTAAATCCTGTATACCGCACTTATATTGTTAACGGTACTCCCGCTGCTCCGCGCAAGGTGATCATTCCGCAGGTACCAAGCAATAAATACGCTGCTTTATATGATGCTTTGAACAACCCGGCCCCGGGTTTTGGCGTTAATAAAATTGAGTATAATAATTCATCCAGAGCGTCTTCTACAAAAAAGCATAATTACTATATAACTTACAAAGTTAAACATGGCGATACGCTGAAAGGGATAGCATCCCGTTTTGATGGCATATCTGTTAAGCAGATAAAAGAACAGAACGGTTTAGCTACCGCTGCGCAGCTACAGCCCGGTATGACACTGAAGATAAGTAAAGGTTAGGTGCTTAGTTTATTGGGTTGATTATGTGGTGGTTGTTAAATTCTAACCATTCACTTGATCAACTTAATCAACCACTCACCAATAAAAAAACCTACTTTTGAGTCCTGAATTTTGAGAAGATGAATAACAAACCCAATCGTAAACAGGACGCCCTAAATTACCATTCGAAAGGTCGCCCTGGTAAGATACAGGTTGTCCCGACCAAGCCAACCAATTCGCAACGTGACCTTACTATGGCCTATTCGCCCGGTGTAGCCGAGCCATGCCTGCGTATTGCCGATAATCCGGAAGATGTTTACAGATATACCGCTAAGGGTAACCTGGTGGCTGTTATCAGTAACGGCACAGCCGTTTTGGGCCTGGGTAACATTGGCCCCGAGGCCAGTAAGCCGGTAATGGAAGGCAAGGGCCTTTTGTTTAAGATATATGCTGATATTGATGTGTTTGATTTGGAGCTGAACGCAAAAGATCCGGATGAATTTGTAAGAATAGTTAAAGCACTTGAGCCCACCTTTGGCGGCATTAACCTTGAAGATATATCCGCGCCGGCCTGCTTTGAAATAGAACGCAGGCTGAAGGCCGAAATGAAGATCCCCGTAATGCACGACGACCAGCATGGTACAGCCATTATTTCGGGTGCGGCGCTGCTCAATGCCTGCGAGATACAGGGTAAAAAGCTTGATAAGATAAAAATGGTGGTGAACGGTGCGGGTGCTGCGGCTGTTTCCTGTTCAAAAATGTATCTGTCGCTTGGCGTAAAAAAGGAAAACCTGGTGATGTTCGATATTAACGGCCTCATTACCCCCGAACGCAGCGATCTGGACGATATCCGCCTTGAGTTTGCCACCAAACGAAAAGATATTAAAACATTGGCCGAAGCCATGAAAGGCGCTGATGTTTTTATCGGCCTTTCGGCAGGTAACGTAGTGACGGCCGATATGCTGAAAAGCATGGCTAAAAACCCTATTGTTTTCGCCATGGCCAATCCTGTACCCGAGATTGCTTACGATATAGCGATCGGCGCCCGCAAGGACATTATAATGGCTACCGGCCGCTCTGACTTTCCTAACCAGGTAAATAACGTACTGGGCTTTCCGTACATATTCCGCGGCGCGCTGGATGTAAGGGCTACTGCTATAAACGAGGAAATGAAAATAGCCGCGGTAAAATCTATAGCTGAACTGGCTAAAAAACCCGTTCCCGAAGCCATTAACCTGGCTTATAATACTACAACGTTAAAGTTTGGCCGCGATTACATCATACCCAAACCGATGGATCAGCGCCTCATTATTGAGGTATCGTCGGCAGTGGCAAAAGCAGCAATGGAATCGGGAGTTGCACGTACGATGATTGCCGACTGGGATGCGTACGCTGAGGAATTGCGCCGCCGTATAGGTATAGATGACCGCCTGTTGCGTAACCTTACCAACCGCGCCAAACAAAATCCAAAACGGGTGGTATTTGCCGAGGCGGATACTTACAAAATACTCCGCGCGGCGCAGATTGTTAAGGATGAAGGCATCGCTACGCCGATATTGCTGGGTAACCCGGATAAGATCAGGCAGATTATGAAAGATCATGACCTGTACCTGGGCGATGTGGAAATACTTGACCCCAAAAGCGGCTGTGCACATACTAAAGAATATGCGGAATATCTGTACAAAAAACGCCAGAGGCGGGGTATTACTGCTCATGAAGCAAAAAAATTGCTTAACGACCGTAACTACTACGGAGCGTGCATGGTGCAATTTGGCGAAGCCGATGCGCTGATTTCCGGTCTTACTAAAGATTATGTTGCCACTATAAAACCTGCATTACACATCATCGGTACAGAGGAAGGGGTGAGCCGTGTTGCCGGTATGTACATGATGATAACACAAAAGGGGCCTGTGTTTTTTGGCGATACCACCGTAAATGTAGACCCTACGGTGCAGGAGCTGGTAGATATTACAGTGCTGCTGGAACATTCTGTGCGCCAGTTTAATATTACGCCGAGAGTAGCCGTATTGTCCTACTCAAACTTCGGTTCCAATAAGGGCACTATCCCCGAT
>JBQCIS010000367.1:0-19080 GCA_051953515.1 Mucilaginibacter sp. | reverse complement strand
CATCGGTAGGGGCAATTTTATTCAGCTTGTAAAAAATGTCCTGCATGGCATCTGATTCACCTAAGATAGCCGTATCGCCGTTAGCGCTTTTTACAGATGCCTTTGCCGGTTTTACGCCTTCCTTTTTATCCAGCAGATCGCGTATTGTACCGGTCAGCTTTTCGTTATGCCATGGTTTTACAATAAAGTCATCAGCGCCTTGCTTCAATGATCGTACTGCCAGATCAATATCGCCATAAGCAGTAATCATGATTACGCATACATTCGGCTTCCATTCCTTTATTTTTTTTAGCCAGTACAGGCCTTCGTTACCGGTATTGATAGCGCTGTTGAAGTTCATGTCTAACAAAACCAGGTCTACCTGGTTACGCTGCAGCAGCCAGTTCAGGTTCTCCGGGTTCTTTTCGGTAATCACTTCCTGTACCTCGGTTTTCAACAGCAGTTTTACCGCGGTAAGCACATCGGTATCATCATCAACAATTAAAACAGTAGATTTTTTAAGTATCATTATCTGCGAGCGTTCATTGGTTCGTTAGTTCGTTGGTGCGTCAGTTCGTTATCTTTTAGTCAGCAAATTACTAAATAATTTGCGCGTGCATCGTTATTTGAGCGGAGAGTAGTCAATTTTTATGCTAATTTTTAATATTTTAAGCATAGTTTATATAAACGCCTAACAATGAATTGAAATGGGCCTCATAACTAATAAACCAACAAACCAGTGAACCAATGAACGGCTGTATCATAACCGTACACTTGCTGTAACAGAAGCGTACGCATAGATTTGCTGTTTTGTGTTTAAAGTACTATAAAACAGCTTTTTAATTTGTGGCATGTGTTTTTGGTATAGGTATCCAAATCATAAAGAAATAACAATTTATACCAGTGGACAGAAAAATTGAAAAAAAGAAATGGAACAGCAAACGGATAATGATCATTACTGCTGCAATTGTGTTTGTGGCAGGCATTACCTGGTTGATTGTTTCGGCATCGGGAAAGAGTAAATTAGATGTTGATCCCGACCGCATCACTATAAGTGAAGTTACTAAAGGCCAGTTTCAGGAAATCATTCCTGTTAATGGTGTTGTTGCCCCTATTACCACTATTTACCTTGATGCCGTTGAAGGCGGCAGGGTTGAAAAACTTTATGTTGAAGACGGTGCGCAGATGAAAGCCGGCCAGCCGATCATGAAACTGTCAGACCTTGACCTGGAGTTGCAGTTAGCTCAGCAGCAGGCTCAGGTTTTCAATACCATAACCCAAATGCAGATAAACCGCGGACAGGCCACTACTGCCACGGTAAATAAACAACAGGCAGTTGCAGATGCCGATAATGCCTACAATGATGCGCTGCGCGTTTATAACCTCGATAAAAAATTATATGCCGAAAAAGCCATCGGTTTACAGGAATGGCAAATAGCCCAAAACACTTATCAATATGCCCTGCGTAAGAAAAAACTGAATGAGCAGATCATGAAGCAGGATTCGTCGCTGACCAAGCAGCAGGATAAACAATCTCAGGAGGAATTTGATAATATGAAGAAGAACCTCGACCTGATGAAGCAAAAGGTTGGCGACCTGGTGGTGAAATCGCCAATAGATGGCCAGTTGTCATCAATGGACGCAGAAGTTGGCCAGAACATTACCAAAGGCGAACGTTTGGGCGAAATTGATGTGTTAACAGGCTTTAAAGTGAAGGTAACCATTGATGAGCATTATATAGCCAGAGTTTACAAAGGATTGACGGGTACTTTTGATTTCGCCGATAAAACCTATAACCTGAAGATAAAGAAGGTGTATGAGCAAGTAAAGGCCGGTACCGGCCAGTTCCAGGTAGATATGGAATTTGTTGGCGACGTGCCAAAGGACATAAGGGTTGGGCAAACCCTGCAGATCAGGCTGGCGTTGAGCGATCCTACCCAGGCTATATTGCTGCCTAAAGGTGGTTTCTTCCAAACTACCGGCGGTAACTGGATATTCAAACTGAACCCTGATGGCAAAACGGCTTATCGCCAGGATATACAGTTAAACAGGTCGAGCCCTGATTATTATGAAGTGATAGGCGGTTTAAAACCGGGCGACAAAGTGATCATCTCAAGCTATGATACTTATGGCGATAACCAGGAACTGGTACTTAAATAAACAATAAATAATTAATTTAAACAGGCATTAACAAAACAACAAAAGCTCTCGGTAAGGGAGTTGGGGAGGCTAAATGATAAAAATAACTAATCTCGAAAAATTTTACCGCACTGAAGAGGTAGAGACCATCGCCCTTAACAAACTATCGATGGAGGTTAACACCGGCGAATTTGTAGCCATTATGGGGCCCTCGGGCTGTGGCAAATCAACCCTGCTAAACATTTTGGGTATGCTTGACGATCCGGATGAAGGCAGCTACATTTTTAACGGCATTGAAGTGGCCCATTTCACCGAGCGTAAACGTGCCGATCTGCGCAAGCACAACATTGGTTTTGTGTTCCAGAGCTTTAACCTCATTGATGAGCTTACGGTATTTGAAAATGTGGAACTGCCGCTCATATATACAGGTGTACCATCATCAGAGCGCGTAAAAAGGGTAGAGGAAGTGCTGGATAAAATGCAGATCATGCACCGCCGTAACCACTATCCGCAGCAGTTATCGGGCGGTCAGCAGCAACGCGTTGCCATTGCCCGCGCCGTAGTAAACAAACCAAAACTGATACTGGCGGATGAACCTACCGGTAACCTCGACAGCAGCAACGGTAACGAGGTAATGGAACTGCTTACCGACCTGAACGAACAGGGCACCACTATTGTAATGGTAACTCACTCAGAGCACGATGCTCGTTACAGCCACCGCATTATACGCCTGTTAGACGGGCAGACTGTGATGGAAAACATCATGATATAAAAGAAGAACAATACTTAGGTTTATAGTTAATTAAATGTCTCCAATACCCCTCCGCTCGTTCCGGAGGGGTTTATAGGAGAAGTTGCAGGGTTTTGTGCTTTGGGAAAGATTAACTGTTGATATAATCTGTTCACCAGGAGGTAAATATGATCAGGAATTACTTAAAAATAGCCTGGCGTAACATCATAAAGCAAAAGCTGTTTAGCCTTATTAATATAACCGGCTTGGCAACCGGCCTTTCGGTTTGCATGATGATAATGCTATACGTGGCACACGAAATGAGCTACGATCGTTTTCACAAAAATGCTTCCCGTATTTTTATACCCAATGCCTCCATAAAAATAAACGGCAACAATTTAAATATGGATTATACCAGTTACACCACTGGTCCGTATGTTAAAGATAATGAGCCGGCGGTTGAGGATTACTCGCGCGCTTTCAGTTATCACAACACTACCGTTGTGAGTGTACCTACAGCGCCTGAAGCTAAATTTGCTGAAAATAACCTGTTGTTTGCCGACCCGAATTTTTTTACCTTCTTTTCTTTCCCGCTATTATCAGGCCAGCCCGAGCACTTGCTCGACAGGCCGTTCACGGTGGTATTGTCTAAAGATATGGCCCGCAAATATTTTGGCGGGGAAAATCCTGTTGGCAAATCCATCGTGATAAAAACAGACAGCGCATATACTTACCAGGTAACAGGCGTTGCTCAAAATACCCCTTCAAATTCTACCATCACTTTCAATTTTATTGCTTCAAACACAAGTTTGGTGCGGATGAAGAACAATAAGGAGTATCTGGGCGACCAACCTTTTACCAATGGCTCGTTTACAACTTATTTACTACTTAAAAATACTTCAGATACCGCTAAACTAAGTCGGGATATGGATGTGCTGATAAAAAAGCAAGAAAAAGGCACCCCGTTTGCCGATATGCGCATTATTTTCACTTCACTCGTGTCGCAGCATCTCGACGGCAACTTTGGCGATACCTCCAATCTCAAATACCTAAAAATATTTCCACTTGTGGCCCTGTTGATATTGGTACTGGCATTAGTTAACTATATGAGTTTGTCAACAGCTAAAGCCACGTTGCGAGCCAAGGAAGTCGGCGTGCGCAAAGTGTCGGGTGCGAGCCGTGGATCACTGGCGGCGCAGTTTTATACCGAATCAGCTTTATATGCTGTGCTTTCTTTTGTGCTGGGCTATATACTTTGCTATACGTTAAAGCCCTGGTTTTTGAATATCCTTCAGCTGAACATTGATAATTCATTTCTGTACAGCCCGCTGATATTGCTGTTGCTGTTCGGCTTGCTGGTGCTTACCATTCTAATAGCAGGCAGCTACCCCTCGGTGGTACTTTCGGGTTTCAACCCGGTTATTACGCTGAAGGGTAAGTTCGGGAAAAAAGCAGGCGGTGTTACCGTGCGAAAAATATTCACTACGCTACAGTTCACCATATCGGTATCCCTTATTATTTGCGGAATCGTCATCGACAGGCAACTGTATTTTTTCAGACATGCAGATACCGGCATCGATAAGGATAATGTAGTAATGATACCCGTAACCGGTACCATGGGCAAAAATTACACGGTGTTTAAAGCTCAGGTGCAATCACTGGCAGGTGTCGGTAATACCACTACTTCACATTACGGAATGTTTAGCGGATACGACATGTATGATATTGCCGGTAGAGATGCTAACGACCATACCATGCTGCCTGCTATGGCTGTAGGTGAAAACTTCGTAAAAACGCTTGGCCTGAAATGGAAGATTCCGCCGGTAAATGGCGATGCGCTTAGAGGCAAGAATAAGGTGATCTTAAATGAACTTGCGGCAGAAAAACTGCACCTATTGCCTAACGCCGTTGGCGCAACGCTTAAATCAGGACAGAATACCATTGTAGTTGCCGGTGTGCTGAAGAACTTTAACTACACATCGATGGAATACGCACAGGCGCCGATAGGGTTGTTCATCGCGCCTGATAGTTCATCTTTCTGGAGCAGAGTAGGCTGCAACCTGTTTGTTAAAATAAAACCGCATATCAATTTGCCAACCCTGCTGGCAAATATCCAGTCTATCTATAAAAAATACGACCAGGAAACGCCGTTCACCTATACCTTTATGGATGATGCTTTCAATGCCCAATATAAGGCAGAAGACAGGCTGGCATCTATATTCAGCATATTTACGGTCATCACAATTATGATAGCCGCCCTTGGTTTATTTGGCCTTGCAGCATTTACTATAGAGCAGCGTACCAAAGAGATTGGTATACGTAAGGTATTGGGTGCAAGTGTGGCATCTATCAATCAACTATTATCAAAAGACTTTTTAAAACTGGTTTTACTGTCTGTTGTCATCGCTTCACCTATAGCATGGCTGTTAATGCATAGCTGGCTGGAGAAGTTTGCTTATCGTATTACCATATCGTGGTGGATGTTTGCCGTGGCAGGGATTACGGCAATAGCAATATCGGTTATAACGATAAGTTATCACGCCATCAGGGCGGCCGTAACAAACCCGGTGGAAAGCCTGAGAAGTGAATAAACGTTCATTGGCTCATTAGTTCACTGGTTCATTTATAATGCCAGCCGTGAACTACGCACCAATGAACTATTGAACCACTGCACTAATGAACTAAGAATGATAAAGAATTACTTAAAAACAGCATGGCGCAGCTTATTACGCAATAAAAGTTATACAGCCATTAATATTGCAGGGCTGAGCGTTGGTATTGCCGCGTGCCTGCTCATTTTTCTCATTGTACAGTTTGAAACAAGTTTCGATAGCTTCCACACCAAAAAGGCACGGATATTCCGCATTATTTCGGTGACAAAGGGGCCTAACGGAACAGATTACGATAGTGGGGTGCCGTTTCCTGCAATTAAAACGCTGAGGCTGGAATATCCTGAGTTTAAAGCCGCGACCGCCATTATGAAGAACGACGATAGTCATTTCACCATTGGTAATGCAAATTCAGGCACGGCAAAAAAAATTAAAGAGGACGATACCTATTTAGTTGAACCGCAATTCTTCGATATTTTTGATTTCGGCTGGCTTGAGGGGAATAAGAATGCATTGAACGAACCCAATTCGGTAGTGCTTACCCAAAGCGAGGCCAATAAGTTTTTCGGTAATTGGAAGAATGCTGTAGGACAGATGATTAAGCTTGAGGGCAAAATAAACTTAAAGGTTACAGGTATACTAAAGGATGTTCCGCCAAATACCGATTTTCCACTGAAGTTACTTATTTCATATTCGTCCATGAGCGTAAAGCAGAATGATTTGTGGAGCGGTAACCAGAATGATTGGATAAGCGTTTTTGGTTCGCACTATGCTTTCCTGTTATTGCCGGAAAACATGACCGTGAGCCAGGCTAATACAGACCTCGCTGCCCTGGTTAAAAAGCATAAACCCGCTGAGTACGTAAAAACCGGCTTGCAGCTATCGCCGCTTGCCGATATGCATTATAATACAGATATAGATGTATTTAACCATAATGCGTTCAGCCATCAGAAGATAGACGTGATTAGCCTCATCGGTTTGTTTTTGCTTATTATTGCTTGTGTAAACTTTATCAATCTGGCTACCGCACAGGCTGTAAACCGTTCCAAAGAAGTTGGTATCCGTAAAGTGTTGGGCGGCAATCGAAATCAACTGGTTATCCAGTTCATCAGCGAAACGTTTATCATCACATTATTTGCCATTATACTGGCTGCTGCCATTGCTTCAGCCTCGCTGCCGTTTTTTGAGCAGTTGCTTGAAATAAAGCTCGACCAGATGTTTATGCTGCAGCCATCAGTACTGTTGTTTTTGGTTGGGCTGCTTGTGGGAGTTACGTTGCTGGCCGGCTTTTATCCGGCAATAGTACTTTCCGGCTTTAATCCTATAACAGCTTTAAAGAATAAGATAAATGCAGCAAACACGGGTGGTGTAAATTTCCGCAGAGCATTGGTGGTACTGCAGTTTTGCATAGCCCAGGTGCTGGTGATCGGTATGCTGGTGATCATCAGCCAGATGAATTATTTTAAGAATTTGCCACTGGGTTTTGCAAAGGATGCTGTACTTAATGTTGACTTCCCGGGCGATAGTATAAGCCTGAAAAAAGCCGATGCATTACGTAACGAACTTTTGCAGCAACCTAATATCAGCGCGGTAAGTTACAGTTTTGCCAGTCCGTCTGACAACAATGGCTGGCATACGGATTTTTACTGGAACAATTCAACCATGAAAACTGATTTCAATGCCCAGATACTTTGGGCAGATCGTGAATATTTCGATTTATACAAATTGAAATTTATTGCAGGCCATCCTTATCCCGCAAGCGACACCATACGTGGGTATGTGATCAACCAGGCAATGTTGAAAAAGCTTGGATTGCGCAACCCTGAAGATGCCATAGGTAAGCACATTCGCCTATGGGACAGCTATAAAACGTACGCCGAGGTAGTAGGCGTGGTAAAAGATTTTAACACCGTATCGCTGCGACATGCTATTCCGCCTGTGATGATGGCAGCAAGTAATCAACAATATCAGCTTATTAATATCAAGCTTAAAACTGCCAACATGAGCGGCACCCTTGCCACGATAGAACGGCTATGGAACGCGGCTTTCCCAACATATATGTACGGATACCAGTTTCTGGATAAGAAAATACAAGGCTTTTATAAGGTTGAGGATCAGTTGTCTGTACTGTATAAAATATTCGCAGGCATAGCCATATTTATATCATGCCTGGGTTTGTATGGCCTCATTTCTTTTATGGCTGTGCAGCGTGTAAAAGAGGTGGGTATTCGCAAAACACTTGGCGCTTCAGTTGGCAATATCGTTTACCTTTTCTCTAAAGAATTTACGTTGCTTATTATCGTCGCATTTATAATATCGGCCCCTGTAGGATGGTATTTTATGCATCAGTGGTTGCATGGCTTTGCTTACAAAACACCACTGGGGCCGGGTATATTTATGCTTGCAATAGCGGTTTCTATATTAATTGCATGGTTAACGGTTGGCTATAAGGCAGTAAGTGCAGCATTGGCTAATCCGGTGAAAAGTTTGAGAAGCGAGTAAGTGATCATGGTGCATGGAGTGATTGGGTAAGCACAATTACTAATGACGGCGCAGCGAATACCCCTAATGACCTAATACCCATTGTATCATAACCGTACACCAAATGTTTCACTTGCGAACACTGGGAGATTTTATTTTCATATAACGTGCTTTTTATCAGTTGTTTATATTTTGGTATGGCGTTGGGTTTATATAAGTGACTTGAACGGGGATTGAGCCATTAAGATATAGAGAAACACAATAGTGAATGGCGAATAACTGTATACAAACGACAAAAAGGTAAAATAAGATGTTACAGAATTATATAAAATTAGCCTGGCGCAATATTGTGCGCCACAAGTTTATCTCAGCAATAAACATATCCGGACTGGCAATTGGTTTAACCTGCTGCCTGTTGATCACGGCTTATATTGTTAACGAATTAAGTTATGATAAGTTCAATGCCAATGCCGACAGAACATACCGCGTTACGCGTATATTTTATGACGGTAATGGGGCTGAAAATCTGCATCTGAGCGCTGTTGCACCGCCATTTGGTCCGCTGCTGAAAACGGCTTTTCCGGATATTGAGAAAATGACACGGGTACTTTCTGATGGTACCGCCATTTTAAAATATAAAGACAAGCTTTTTAACGAAAGGGACGCCTATTTTGCAGATGAGAATTTTCCCCAAATATTCAGCCTGAATATAGTAAAGGGCGATCGGCAGAACGCGCTTCTGAACCCATATTCGTTAATGATGACGCCGGAACTGGCAAAAAAATATTTTGGCGATGAAGATCCCATCAATAAGTCGGTAATTATTGATAATACCAAACACGCTTTTACGGTTACGGGTATTTTCAATCCATTTCCGGTGAATGCGCACATGCACCCTAATATGCTCATGTCGTTCAGTACATTGCGGGATACAGCCCTTTATGGCGAAAAACAGCTCGAAACCAATTTTGGCAATAATGCCTTTTACACTTACCTGCTTTTTCCTAAAAATTATAATGTAGCATCGATAGAGAAACAGTTGCCATCCTTCCTGGATAATTATGTGCATTTCCCTGGTGCGCCACAAACTTATAAAACTTCAAAAGGTACCGCGCTTACCCTTCAAAAACTTACCGATATCCATCTCAGATCACATCTGGACGATGAGATAGAGAACAACGGCGACATAAAACGGATTTATATTTTCTCCGTTATCGCGTTATTTATACTAATCATCGCCTGCATCAATTACATGAACCTGTCGAGCGCGCGTTCAGTTATCAGGGCTAAAGAGATCGGCGTAAGAAAAGTAGTTGGCGCACAGCGTAGCGAGATCATCCGCCAGTTCCTCGGCGAATCGGTATTGATTACCTGGATAGCGTTGCTAATCGCCATCATGCTGTCGGCTGTTTTATTGCCCGGCATCAACAAAATTTCCGGTCTTAACTTATCACTGCAAAGCCTGTTGCGCTGGCAAATTATTGTACCATTGCTGTTGTTACCATTCATTGTAGGTATCATCAGCGGTATTTATCCAGCCATCTTTATGTCGTCGTTTAAGCCGATTTCTGTATTGAAGGGCGTTTTGAAGGTAGGAACAGGCAGCGTATCGTTCCGTAAGGCGCTGGTAGTTGTACAGTTTGGCATTTCTATCTTCCTGATTGTGGCCACAGCGGTGGTATTTAAGCAATTGCGTTATATGCAGCAAACATCGCTCGGGTTTAACAAAGACTATGTTGTTGATATTGGGTACGACCGTTCATTAACTCCCCGTTACGACGCTTTCAGAAACGACCTGCTGCGTAACCCGGCTATAAAAGAGATCGGGCGCTCATCAAGAATTCCGTCAGGCCGCTTGCTTGACGGACAGGGGGCATCATTTCTGATGGGGGCAAAAATGCAGCCCAGTAAAATTGATATTAAATGCCTGGCTACCGATTATGGGTTTATTCCGGCTTATGGTATGCAGATGGCCGCCGGTCGTAATTTCTCTAAAGATTATGTTACTGATACCGCCAATTTTATCATTAATGAAACAGCGGTTAAGGCGCTTGGTTGGGGTAATGCCGATAAGGCCATCGGCCGGGATATGACTTATGGCGGTACAAAGGGTAAAATTATTGGGGTGGTTAAAGACTTTCATTTCGAATCGCTGCATCAGAACATTATACCCCTGGTGTTTTTTATGCCTTCGCATGGCTATTATTACCATATATCCATTAAGGTGTCTGGCAATAACTTACCATCGGCGCTGGCTGCCATTCAAAGCACATGGCGCAATTATTTGCCTAATGACCCATACGAATATTCGTTTGTGGATGATCAATTCCAAAAGCTATATACCGCTGAACAGCAGCAGGAAAGCTTTGTAACCATTTTTTCGTGCATTGCCATATTTATTGCCTGTTTGGGTTTGTTCGGCCTGTCGTCGTTCACCATATCACAGCGTATAAAGGAAATAGGTGTACGCAAAGTGCTGGGCGCCAGTATACCGCAAATTGTTGCCGAACTTTCAAAAGACTTTATGAAACTGGTGCTTATTGCTTCGGCGCTGGCATTAGCCGGGGCATGGTGGGCAATGGATAAATGGCTGCAGGACTTTGCCTACAGGGTGAATATCGGCTGGGTAATATTCATTTTAGCGCCACTGGCCGCATTGCTTATCGCTTTTGCAACAATTGGTTTCCAATCGGTAAAAGCGGCGCTGGTGAACCCGGTGAAAAGCCTTAGGAGTGAGTAAATGGTCATTACTCATTAGGGAAGGAATCATAATGACCTACAGTTGAATGACTCAATGACCGATTACAACGAAGTGAAATGACTAATGATATACAGATATGATCAAAAACTACATTAAAACCGCATGGCGGAACCTGAAGAGTAACAAAGTGTTCTCTTTTATTAATGTATTTGGCTTATCGGTAGGGCTTACCTGCTGTATGTTCATTGGAGCGTATTTGTATAGCGAACTGACCTATGATACTTACCCTGCAAATGCGAGGCAGATTTATCGCGTTGGGGTACGCACCATCAGCAATGGCGGCAGTACAGAATTTCCTTCTACAGACATTGCGGTAGGCGAGGGCATAAAAAGTGCTTTTCCGGAAGTATTGGCTTATACCCGTATATCAAATAACTATCCGTTATTTATAAAATACGGCGATAAACAGTTTAAAGAAGAAAGGGTGATGCTGGCTGATCCTGATTTCTTTGATATGTTTTCTATTCCATTGGTTGAAGGTAACAGCAAAACAGCGCTTGCCGAACCCAATAGTATGGTGATCACCAAAGAGATAGAAAAGAAATACTTTGGCAATACTCCCGGCTTAAATAAAATGCTGTCGGATGGAAGGAAATTATATAAAGTGACAGGGGTGATAGATAAGGTACCTGATAACTCGCATTTTCATGGCGATTTTTTCCTCAGTATGTCTACCGAAGTTACCCCGGCTAAGCCCCAAACCTGGAGCAATGTAGGCATTTATACCTATTTGCTGCTTAACAAGGGCACTGATCCTAAAAAACTCGAAGCTCGTTTCCCGCAGTTAGTTGCGGAGCACGTGGTGCCCGAGATACAGCACGATATGGGAGTAAGCCTGGCCGAAGCACAAAAATCGGTCAACACCTTTCTGTTTTACCTGATGCCGCTAACGGATATCCATCTGCATTCAGCCACCAAATACGAATTGGAACCGAACGGCGATATTCAATATGTTTATATATTCGGAGCGCTGGCTTTGTTTATCCTGCTACTGGCCTGCATCAACTTCACTAACCTTGCAACGGCAAGTTCGGCAAAGCGCTCTAAAGAGATCGGTATCCGCAAGGTATTAGGCTCAGAAAAAGATAAGCTGGTATGGCAGTTCCTTACCGAATCGATAATGCTTACGCTGCTGGCTCTGGTACTTGCACTGGGGGCTATATACTTGTTGCTGCCATATTTTAATAACCTTGCCGCCAAGCACATTACTATGAGCTTCTTTTTCAATTACCGGGTAATTGCTTTAGAGATTGGGCTGGCATTACTGGTGGGTTTTATTGCAGGTATTTATCCTGCATTCTTCCTTTCTTCATTCAAAATTTTATCGGTATTAAAGAGCAATGGCGCGGGGCAGTCATCTGGTCGCGGTAGTTTGCGCAGCACTCTTATTGTGTTGCAATTTGCTATATCTACCTCACTTATTATTGCCACCTTTATTGTTTACCAACAATTGCATTACATGCAAAATACCAAACTTGGGTATAATAAAGAACAGGTTTTGGTATTGCATGATACTTATGCGCTGTATAACAATATAGAACCGTTTAAGCAGGAACTGCTTAACAATAACAATGTGGTAAATGCCACCATATCCGGCAATGTGCCCGGTTCTGGCAATTTTAGCGGAACGGAGGTATACGCAAAGGATATTGCGGACAAAGGTTCGAGATCTGAGATACAGATAGCTATTTTCAATATCGATAATACCTACATCCCCACTTTAGGCATGCAATTGCTTAAGGGGCGCAATTTCTACCCCGGCAATCAGGCCGCCGATACTTCCGCTGTAATTGTGAACGAAACGGCCGTGCAAAGTTTAGGGTGGGGTAAGGATGACCCAATAGGGAAAGTGATTATTCGCTCGGGCAACAAGCATTATACAGTTGTAGGCTTGGTTAAAGACTTCCATTTTACATCGGCCAAGCAAAAAATAGGTCCGCTGATGATGGTGCCACGACATAACAATGGCTCAATAATGGTGAAGATAAAAGCTGCCGATGCACAGGCGCTCATTGCCAATGTTAAAAAGCAATGGGAGGCTTATAATACCGGCATTCCGTTCAGCTATTCATTTCTTGATGAGCAGTTTGCTAAAATGTATACTTCCGAGGAACATTTCGGCGAGATATTTACCACATTCTCTGGTATCGCAATAATTATTGCCTGTTTAGGATTGTTTGGATTGGCTGCGTTTATGATACGGCAACGGGTTAAAGAAATAGGTATCCGTAAAGTGTTAGGCGCATCGGCTGAAAGCATCACATTTATGCTCACTAAAGAATTTTTAAAACTGGTGCTGATAGCCGCCGTAATTGCCTTCCCGGTAACGTGGTTTGCCATGAGCAAATGGTTGCAAAGCTTTGCCTACCGAATGAATATTCAATGGTGGGTATTTGTTGCAGCTGCGGCAATTGCCATGTTAATTGCTTTTGTTACCATCAGTTTTCAAACGGTTAGGGCGGCAATTGCAAACCCGGTGAAGAGCCTCAGGAGTGAATGAGTGACCGGGTGAGAGAATGGCTATTACCAACAGAGTGAATGACAATTGACAAAAAGATATGATCAGAAATTATATTAAAACCGCATGGCGCAATCTGCTGAAGAACAAGTTTTATTCTGCCTTAAATATTGTGGGACTAACTTTTGGGTTAGCTATTGGCATACTGATCTTGTTATGGGTAAAAGACGAATTTAGTTTTGATACTTACCATAAGCAAACAGATAACATTTACCGGATGGAGTTATGGGGCGGAACCGGTGCCAGCAAGCAGATATGGACAGAGCCCGTTTACCCGATGGGTACACTTGCCAAGCAACAATTGCCGGAGGTGCTGGACGAGGTTCGCATCACCGGTAATAATGACTTTTCGCTATACAAATATCAGGATAAAATTTTCGGAGATGAGAACGCGGTGTATGCCGATCCTTCTTTCTTTTCAGTATTCACTTGCCCGGTTGTAAAAGGAAATCCATCCAAACCCTTTGCCGATGATAATTCAGTGGTGATCACCCAAAAAACTGCCAAGAAATTTTTTGGTGATGCCGACCCAATAGGTAAAGTGATAGTGGCTGACAATAAACAGAACTTTGCGGTAAGTGCGGTGATCAGGGATTTTCCGGAGAACTCAAGTTTTCAATATGATATGATCATGCCGCTGAACTTCTATGTGAATAAGATACTTATTCCGCGAAATGCTATTCCTTATAACGATTTCGATCAGTACAATTACGAAACGTATCTTTTGCTAAGACCGGGCGTGGCGGCAAATACACTAACTGCGAAATTAAACAAAATACACCTGAGCCACAGGGCCCAGGATACCGACGCGGATTACCTGCTATTACCGCTATCAAAAATGCACCTGTATAATGCCGACCTTACGGACAGGGGCATTTCAACCGTGCGCATTTTTACCATTGTGGCTATCCTGATATTGTTAATAGCCTGTATTAATTATGTAAACCTGTCTACCGCGCGCTCTATGCTGCGCGCAAAGGAGATAAGCATGCGCAAGATAGTGGGAGCAGCTAAAGTGCATTTGTTCCTGCAGTTTATTATTGAAACAGCCCTGCTGTTTGTACTTGCGGCTATATTGGCCATCGGACTGGTATATGTGCTTATGCCATTGTTTAACCAGGTATCAGGCAAGCAACTGGTGTTTGACCTTTCAGACTTACGTATTTGGACGATGATCCTGCTTACAATCATCGGTACGTTACTGGCATCCAGCATTTACCCGGCAATATTGCTCTCGGGTTTTGAACCGCTTAAAGCGCTGAAGGGCAAAATATCAACATCTATAGGCGATGTAATGTTTAGAAAGGTGTTGGTGGTTACGCAGTTCGCGTTTTCTATTATCCTGATAGTGGGCACTATTGTTATCACCGGCCAGTTGCGCTATATGCGCTCTAAACAATTGGGTTATGACAAAAGCCATGTGTTTGCCGTGTGGATGCGCGATATGGTGCCGCATTATGAAGCGGTAAGGGCCGACCTAATGACCCAGCCCGGTATTTTGGACATAACACGTTCTAATGGAAATATTGTAAACATAGGTGGTATATCCGGCGAGAATGATTGGGATGGAAAAGCGCCCGGCCAAACGCTCATTGTACATCCAATGTGTGTTGACAAAAGTTTCATACCGTTCTTTAAAATGAAACTGTTAGCCGGTTCTAATTTTACAGGTGCCGTGAATGATAGCGCCCATTTTATTGTGAATGAAGCATTAATAAAGCAGATAGGGATGAAGGATCCGGTGGGTAAACGTTTTAAAATGTGGCAGATAAATGGGACGATCATCGGCGTAATTAAAGATTTTCATTTTGCATCAATGAAAGAGAAGATCGGCCCGGCGGTGTTTTTTACCGGTCCTAATTTTATACAGAATATGTATGTGAAAACAACCGGCGCCGATGCTCCTAAAGCAATAGCCGCTGTGCAAAAGGCTTTTAAACAATATAACGGCGAGTTCCCGTTTACCTACCATTTCCTGGATGATGTTTTCGACAACCTGTACAAAGGCGAACAGCGGGAAGGAACATTGTTTGACTATTTTGCCGGGATCGCCATATTTATCTCATGCCTTGGCCTGTTAGGGCTGGCTGCCTTTACCGCGCAGGTGCGCACCCGTGAAATAGGCGTACGCAAAGTGCTGGGCGCAAGCGTGAGCGGCATTGTAGGTATGCTGGCGATGGATTTTATGAAACTGGTGCTCATAGCCATAGTAATTGCCTGCCCCGTTGCGTGGTATGCCATGCACAAGTGGCTGCAATCGTATGCTTATCGCATCGGCGTACAGTGGTGGATGCTGGTAACGGCAGGCGTGCTGGCGATAGTTATAGCTTTTATTACCATCAGTTTCCAATCGGTTAGAGCAGCGCTGACTAATCCGGTAAAGAGTTTACGGTCTGAATGAGTTGCAGCCGTCAAATAGAGTTTACGAAATGAATAAAGATCAATCATATCTGTATAAAATATTAACCTAACGAATAAGTATGCTTAAAACCAACCTAAAACTTGCACTGCGGAATATTTTTCGTAACAAATTGTATGCTGCCATTAATATTGCAGGCCTTAGCATTGCCAGCGCATTTTGCATACTCGTGTATATGTATGTGGGCAATGAACGTTCGTTTGATAATTTTCATAAAGACGGGGACAATCTTTACAGGGTTGAGGAAACCAATTTTTTTGCATCAATGGAAAGAGAAAAGCCGCAGAAAAGCTTTTTTTCTTTTTTGGTTAGCGATGATGACAAGCAGAAAAACCTGATCACAACACCAATGGCGCTTGGGGTAGACCTGAAATCAAACCTCCCCGAAGTGCAAAATGCGGTCCGGATAAAAACGATGTATAATCCGGTTATACGCATTGCTAACCAGAGTTATAAAGAAAAGCAGGACAATTGTGCTTATGTAGATGCCGATTTTTTTCAAACATTCAGCTTCCCATTGGTTGAGGGGAATCCGGCATCGGTATTGGCTGATAATAAAAGCGTTGTGATAAGCGAAAGTTTAGCCAAAAAGTATTTTGGTAAAGCTGATCCGGTGGGGAAAACACTTAATATTACCAGTGATAAGTTATTGCTCACCGTAACGGGCGTAGCTAAAGACTTTCCTCAAAATTCAAGCTACCGCTTTGATATTCTGGTACCTATAAAAGCTGATGAAGGTTACAATGAAGCAATGAAAAGCGGCGTAAACAGCTTTAGCGAGTTGCTGGTAATACGCCTGGTAAAAGGAACAGATCTACCCCGGTTTCAGCAAAAGCTTGATGCGTTTACAAAAAACTATTTTAAGCCGCTTACAGATGAACTGGCTAAAGAAGATCCAAAAACTAAACCTGCACAGTTTAAAGTTTATTTAAGACCGTATGCCCAGGCGCACTTTAATCAAAGCGAAAACTGGGGGCATTATACCGACCGCAGCAATATTTACCAACTTGTTTTTCTCACCATTATCATATTGCTGATAGCCTGTGTAAATTATATTTTATTAACATTAACCAGCACCATATCCCGTTCACAGAATGTTGGTATACGTAAAACCGTCGGTGCAAAGCGCTGGCAGATCATCGGGCAATATTATGTAGAAACACAATTACTTGCTTTTATAGCAGTGTTTGTCGGGTTTTTAGTAGCTGTATTGTGCCTGCCACTCTTTAATTCATTAACCGGATCGCAAATGCAGCTATCATATATGCCTGTAGGTACAATCATGTTACTTTTATTGGGGATTGCCGTAGCAATGGGTATAGTTGCCGGTATATATCCTGCACTCACTATGTCGGGGTTGAAACCCCTTAATATCATCCGGAGTTTCTCCGCATTCAAGCTTAATCCGACACTTTCGCGTGTGTTGGTTACCATGCAGTTTGGTATTTGCATTTTGCTAATTATTTCGGCACTGGTTATCAATAAGCAGATGCATTATATGAGTTCGGCAGATATGGGATTTGATACAGACCAGGTAGCTTTGATCCAGAACCCGTATGGTTGGGATGACCTGAAAGATGCGTTATCGCTAAAGCAACGACTGAGTGATTTTGTAGCAAGCCAGCCCTCTCTGGATGGAATGACCACCGCCTCGTATACGTTTGCCGGATATAACAGGAATGGCCATCAGATAGGCGGACAACATCTGTTTATACAAGAATTGAATGTTGATTATAACTTTTTGACATTTAACAAAATTCCGGTTATAAAAGGAAGGAACTTTTCGGACGATATAGCAGCTGACACGGCAAGAATCGTATTAACAAAAGACCAGACCATACCCAAGAACTCAACGGCAAGGGCAAATATTATTGTTAATGAAACGCTCTATAAATTACTTGGGAAGCCCCAGCTTGATGTAATAAACCGCGAGATGGGCGGTGTAATCGTAGGCGTATGTAAGGATTATCATACCGATGACCTTACACAGCCTATTCAGCCTTCTTATCATAAGGTTGACCTACGTTATATTGGATATTATTGGGTGAGGATAAGAGCGGGGCAAAGCATACCATTAGCTATGGATAAATTACGGACCTTTTGGGATAAAGAAACTAACAGCCAGCCATTCAGCTTTACTTTTATGGATCAGGAGGTGGCAAAAAAATATGAAACATATACGCGTTGGATGCTGACGGTGACTACTGCCTGTGGCCTGGCTATTATTATTGCCTGTTTAGGGCTGTTTGGCCTGTCAGGCGTAACCACCCTTAACCGCACCAAAGAGATCGGTATCCGTAAAGTGTTGGGTGCTTCAGTTTCTAACCTGTTTTTGCTGCTGAACCGTGGTACCATCATTATGGCAGCCGTTTCTTTTGTAGTAGCCGCACCGGTGGCATTTTACCTGGTACATGAATGGCTTAATAATTTCGCCTATCGAATAAAACCAGATTGGTTGATGTTTTCACTCGCCGCAATAATGGCTATAGCGACCGCTATTATATCCGTAAGTTACCATACGTTAAGAGCTGCCACCACTAATCCGGTGAATAGTTTGAGGAATGAGTAGACTGGGATTGGAGCTTAATTGGATCAGTTTCTCCTTATCTCTAACCCCAAATCTGTAATAACTAATCCACACTGTATCATAACCGAACGCTCTTTGTTGCATTAGCGGACAGTGTGGATCTGGTATTGTTTTTTAATTAATTGATTAATAGCTTGTTATATTATTGGTAGTTAATTGGCTATTTTGGCATCAAGAATAAAAGAACTAAACTCATTACATAATTATTAATACATGTTATCGCTTCAGCATATCTCTAAATACTTCATTACCGGCGGCACAAAAAACATCGTACTGAACAACATCAGTCTGGATGTTGATGAAGGCGAATTTATTTCGGTTATGGGGCCATCAGGTTCAGGTAAATCAACATTGCTCAATATTATCGGTATGCTGGATGATCCGTCTGAAGGGTATCATTATTTTACGGGCGAGGCCGTACACCTGCTTAAGGAAAAGCAGCGTTCGGCGCTATATAAAAAGCATATCGGTTTTGTATTTCAGGCGTATCATCTGATTGACGAACTTACCGTTTATGAAAACATCGAAACCCCACTCATTTACCAGGATTATAAGAGTTCTGAACGTAAGGCCATGGTAGCCGATATGCTGGATCGTTTCCAGATTGTGGGAAAAAAAGACCTTTTCCCTGCGCAGTTATCCGGCGGTCAGCAGCAGTTGGTAGGTATTGCGCGTGCGCTTATTGCCAAGCCAAGGCTGTTATTAGCTGATGAACCTACCGGGGCGTTAGATAGTAAAACTGGTAAGGAAATATTAGAAATTATGCAAGGTTTACATGAACAAGGTCATACCATTATTTTGATTACCCATGATGGGGATGTGGCAAAAGAAGCCAAACGAATCATCCGCATTCAAGA